>CAVJLQ010000153.1:0-3000 GCA_963650435.1 Alloprevotella sp.
GTACAGGGCGAACACCACCAGCCCCGCCCACGGCCCGAAGAAGGCGGAGGACAGCAGGCCGTAGACCGGCAGCTTGGCGGAGCAGGACATGAAGGGCAGCAGCAGGATGGTCATGCGGCGGTCCTTCTCGTTCTCCATGGTGCGGGCGCCCATGATGGCGGGCACGGTGCAGCCGAAGCCCATGAGCATGGGGATAAATGCCTTGCCGCTCAGGCCGAAGCGCCGCAGCAGCCGGTCCATGATGAAGGCCGCCCGGGACATATAGCCCGAGTCCTCCAGCAGGGACAGGAACAAAAACAGCAGGGCGATCTGGGGCAGGAAGGTGAGCACGCCCCCCACCCCGGCCACGATGCCGTCCCGCACCAGGGAGACCAGCACCGCCGGCGCCCCGGCGGCGGCCATGGCGGCCCCCAGCCAGACGCCGAAGGCGTCCACCGCCGCCCCCACCCCGTCGGACAGCCAGGAGCCGAAGGGGCCGAAGGTCACGGCGAACATCACCAGCATGGTCAGCAGGAACAGGGGGATGGCCAGCACCCGGTGGGTCACCACGGCGTCGATCCGTTCGGTCAGGGTGCGCTCCCCCCTGCGCTCCGCCTTGACCACCGAGCTGGCCGCCACCCGCTGGATGTACTGGTAGCGGCTGTCGGCCACCAGGGTCTCCCGGTCCCCCAGGGGGCTGGAGCCCTCATAGGCGGCGGCGATGCCGTCCAGCTTCTTCTTCACCTCCGGGGGCAGCTTCAGGGCCTTCTCCACCAGCTCGTCCCCCTCCAGCAGCTTGATGGCGGCCCAGTGGGCGGGCAGGCCGGCGGCATAGGCGTAGTCGTGGAGCAGCTCCCCCATGCAGTGGTGGATGTGGTGGGTATAGTCGTCGTACAGGTCGTCCGGCTCCAGGTTAAAGCCCAGATGCATCTGTAAATGGGCGGTCTCCAACAGCTGGTCCAGCCCCTGCCCCGTGCGGGCCACGATGGGCACCACGGGCACCCCCAGCTCCCGGGACAGGCGGCGCACATCGATGCGGTCCCCCTTCTTCTCCACCTCGTCCATGAAGTTCAGGGCGATGACCATGGGCCGCTCCAGCTCCAGCAGCTGCACAGATAAATACAGGTTCCGCTCCAGATTGGTGGCGTCCACCACGTCGATCACGCAGTCCGGGGCCTCGTTGATGATGAAGTCCCGGGAGACGATCTCCTCCATGGAGTAGGGGGACAGGGAGTAGATCCCCGGCAGGTCCACGATGGTGAGCTCTTTGTCCCCCAGATGGGCGGTGCCCTCCTTCTTCTCCACGGTGACCCCCGGCCAGTTGCCCACATACTGGTCAGAGCCGGTCAGGGCGTTGAACAGGGTGGTCTTGCCGCAGTTGGGGTTGCCCGCCAGGGCCACCCGCATGGGGCGGCCGTCGTGGGCGCTGGGGTCGTAGGCCCTGCGGTGGGCCTCCAGCTCGTGGACGTGGTCGTCCATCTGCCGCTTCAGCACCGCCGGATCGGTCAGGTGCTTGGTCATGGCCGCCCGGGCGGTGGCCCCGCCCCCGGCGCAGCCCCCGCAGCCGGCGCAGTCCCCCGTCTGCTCCACCATGGCGATCTGGGCGGCGTCCGCCCGGCGCAGGGACAGGACATAGCCCCGGAGCGAGACCTCCAGCGGGTCCCCCAGGGGGGCGATCTTGTTCACCGTGACTCTGGTGCCCGGGGTCAGGCCCATGTCGATCAGGCGGCGCTTCACCGCCCCGGACTGGTTGCCCACGGCGCGGATCACCCCGCTCTGCCCCGGGGCCAGGTCATAGAGGGTGGCGGATCTGTCGGTCTCTTTCATAGGGTCAGCGTTCCTTTCCGGTGCTGTCTCAAAAGTTAGGCGGCATTAACTTTTTCCATTGTACCACCCGGACTTCCCCCGCGCAACGGTTTTTCCCGGCGTGATTGACAAAATCCGGGGCAGAATCTATACTGATACTCCCGATGCATTTTCGTGCCCTCCGCCCGCGGGGCGGGGCGCACCGGGGAACACGATCTGCAAATACGCTTTGCTCCATGATATTGACGGGGGAGGGGAGATCATGACCAAAACTGAACTGCTGGACCGCTGCGCCCACGACCGGGAGGAGCGGGTCCTTCTGGGCCGGGTGCTGGACAAGGGGGAGCTGACCCGCACCCGGGACGTGCCCGCCCACACGGCCTTTCTCTCCCCGGGGCAGCGGGCGGCGGCCGAGGGGCTGCTGAACGCCTGGGGCCGGCCCAAATGCCTGTTCTGGGGGGGCTATGAGGGGGCGGAGCGCACGGTGTGCGCCTTTCTGCCCCGCTGGCAGGAGCCGGAGGACTTCACCGCCGACCCGGAGGGCCCCGTGGGGGCGGTGGAGGCCGTCTTCCCCCGGGAGGTGCAGCTGTCCCACCGGGACATCCTGGGGGGGCTCATGGCCCTGGGCCTGGACCGGGAGAAGCTGGGGGACATCCTGATCCTGCCGGGGAAGTGCCAGGTGCTGGCCCTGACGGAGATCGTCCCCATCCTCCTGTCCCAGTGGGAGAGCGCCGGCCGGGCCAGGCTGAAGCTCCGGCAGATCCCCCTGTCCGGGCTGGAGGTCCGCCCGCCGGAGGTGAAGGTCATCCGGGACACGGTGGCCGCCCCCCGGCTGGACGCGGTGCTGGCGGCGGGGTTCTCCCTGTCCCGGGGCAAGGCCGCCGACCTGATCGCCGCCGGCCGGGTGGAGGTGAACCACCGGGAGTGCCTGAAGGGGGACAAAACGGTGGAAAAGGGGGACGTGATCGGCTGCCGCGGCCTGGGCAAGTGCGTGCTGACCGATCTGCCCGGCCAGTCCCGGAAGGGACGGACCATGGTGGTGATCGAGCGGTATATTTGATCAAAAGCCCTCCCGACCCACCCTTTTCAGATGTGTGGGGATTACACCCCCACGCCCCCGTAGGGGCGGATGTCCCCATCCGCCCGTTGCTCTATGGGTAGGCCCCCTCATCAGTCTCGCTTCGCTCGACAGCTTCCCCCCTGAGGGGGGAAGCC
>CAVJLQ010000154.1:0-4769 GCA_963650435.1 Alloprevotella sp.
GCCATGGCCTGATTGCTTATGACATTATAACAAAACAACTATATTCATGAGGACTGGAAACGTGCCCTGCCGGAGGCTCCCACCCGGGAAAAACCTGCCTTTTCGCCCCGGAGCCATTGCATCCCGCGGGGAAAGAGGATACAATAGGAAAAAAGAGGAACTGGGGGGAAAACGGTGGTATGTAATGTGCGATCCCTGGGGCTGCACGGGGTCACGGGGTATGAGGTCTCGGCGGAGTGCGACCTGTCCGGGGGGCTGCCCGCCTTTACGGTGGTGGGCCTGCCGGACGCGGCGGTGAACGAGGCCCGGGAGCGGGTGCGCGCCGCCATCAAGAACTGCGGCTTTGCCTTTCCGGTCAGCCGGATCACGGTGAATCTGGCCCCTGCCCACCTGAAAAAGGCAGGCACCCTGTATGACCTGCCCATGCTGGTGGGCATCCTGTGTGCCGGGGGGCAGCTGCGCTTGCCCGACCGGGACAGCGCCTTCGTGGGGGAGCTGTCCCTGTCCGGAAGGGTGCGCCCCTGCGCGGGCATGCTGCCCATGGCCCTGGCGGCCAAGCGGGCGGGCATCCGCGCCCTGTATGTCCCCGCCGACAGCGCGCCGGAGGCCACCTTGGCCGAGGGGCCCGTGGTCTACCCCGTGGAGGATGTGCGCCAGCTGTGCGCCCACCTGTCCGGCGAGACGCCCATCGAGCCGGCCCCTCTGTGGCAGCCGGGGGATACGGCCCTGCGCTGCCTGGACTTCGCCGACGTGAAGGGGCAGGAGCCGGTGAAGCGGGCCCTGGAGATCGCCGCGGCGGGGGGCGGGCACCATGTGCTCATGTCCGGCCCTCCGGGCTCCGGCAAGTCCATGCTGGCCAAGCGGCTGCCCTCCATCCTGCCGGATATGACCCGGCAGGAGGCCCTGGAGGCTACGGAGATCCACTCCGTCATGGGCCTGACCAGCCGGGAGCATCCCCTGATCGATGTGCGGCCCTTCCGCTCCCCCCACCACACTGTGTCCCCCATGGGCATGGCCGGGGGCGGCTCCAACCCCCGGCCGGGGGAGATCTCCCTGGCCCATCAGGGGGTGCTGTTCCTGGACGAGCTGCCCGAGTTCCCCAAGGAGGTGCTGGAGGTGCTGCGCCAGCCCCTGGAGGACGGCCAGGTGCAGATCTCCCGGGCGGCGGGCACCGTGACCTATCCCAGCCGCTTCATGCTGGTGTGCGCCATGAACCCCTGCAAGTGCGGCTGGTACGGGCACCCCTCGGGCCGGTGCAAATGCACCGAAGCGGAGGTGAAGAAGTACCTCTCCCGCCTGTCCGGGCCCCTGCTGGACCGCATCGACCTGTTCGTGCAGGTGGAGGCCCTGGAGTTCGAGGAGCTGGCCGGGCGGAGCGCGGCGGAGCCCTCCTCTGCCGTAAAGGCCCGGGTGGACAAGGCCCGGGCGGTGCAGCGGGAACGGTACGGCGACGGGCTGACCTGCAACGCCAACTTGGGGCGGAAGGAGCTGGACCGCTGGTGCGCCCTGGACCAGGCGGGGCAGAAGCTGATGCGGGGGGCCTTTGAGCGCATGGGGCTGACCGCCCGCAGCTACGACCGTATTTTAAGGGTGGCCCGCACCATTGCCGATCTGGACGGCAGCGAGGACATCCAGGCCGGCCACCTGGCAGAGGCCCTTCAGTACCGGCCGCCGGCCTATCTGCACCGGTAAAAATGAATTTTTGATCAACTTTTTGCCCCCGCGGTTGCGCGGAGGGCGGCAAACTGATATAATCGGCGTAACGATCGCGGCGCCCAGGCGGGGCGCGGGACAGGGAGGACGGCCATGGCGTGGAAAAAACCGGATCTTGATACCTACCGCGGGCGAAAAACTGTAACGGATATTCTGCGCATAGTGGCTGTGGTGCTGCTGATCCTGGTGCTGCTGGCGGGGGGACTGCTGCTGTTTGGGCGGCGCTACCTGGTCTATCAGGACGGACGGGTCAGCCTGGAGCTGCCCTTCTTCCACAGGGACAGGCCGGACGTGTCCCAGTCAGAGCCAGATCCCGGGCACGTCTCCTCTTCCGGAGACCAGTCCGGGGACGCCTCTCAGGAGGAGCCGCCGGCGGAGCTGCCTATGGGGGCGGTGACCGTCTCTGTAGAGGCGGTGCTGGACGGCACGGCGGAGGAGCTGGCCCGCCAGGCCGGGGCGGACGCCCTTGTCATCGACATGAAGGGGGACTCCGGCGCCCTGGGCTGGAAGTCCGGCGAGGCCATCGCCCGCAATGTCCGGGCCAACAGCCAGACGGAAAACGTGAACGAGACGCTGGCGCAGTTCCTGAAGGAGACGCAGCTATACACCGTGGCCCGCCTGTCCTGCTTCAAGGACGGACTGGTGGGGGCGGACTCCGGCTGCGTCCTGCGGGACAGCGGCGGCAACCGCTGGAAGGACAGCGGCGGCGCCCTTTGGAGCACACCGGAGAACAACGCCGTGCGCAGCTATCTGGCCCGGGCGGCGGCCGAGCTGGCCGCCATGGGCTTTGATGAGGTGCTGCTGGACAGCTGCGGCTGGCCGGGCGGCGGAGATGGGGCCGCGGTGAACGGCGACCCCGCCCGGGACCTTGAGCGGCGGACAGAGACCGTGGACAAGTTCCTGGCCGAGACGGCGCAGGCGCTGGAGCCCTATGACGCGGTGCTGGCCATCCGGTGTTCGGCTGCGACCGCCGCGGGACAGGACGGCCTGACCGGCCTGACCCCCGCCCTGCTGGAGCAGTATGCCGACCGCCTGTGGATAGACGGCGGCACCGCCGGCCTGAAGGCCGGCAGCGTGGCCGTTGTGACCCGGCTGAGTGAAAGCCGGACGGAGCCGCAGGCCATTCTGCCCTGATTTTTGCAAGAAAAAGATGAGAAACAGACACGAAAACAGCGTGTCTGTTTCTTTTTTAACAAAGTTATGAATCGCGAGGAAATGAAAAATGCAAAAACGGGGCAGGGGGGCCAAAGACCGCTCTCTAAAACCAGACAAAAGGGCCTGAATGCATAAGAATTTGGCGGATATTAAAAAACGATAAAGACGGGAGAGGGAAAATGTACTTGCATTTTCAAAATCGGGGCGCTATAATGGCTTATAAATATTTTGTTATACTTGTGACAATGTTTGGATGAGAATAAAGGGAGCCGTCCATGCTGAAGAGAGACGGAGTGCCCGCATCCAAAAAGGAAAGGCGGTGAAGACTATGGCAATGGAAGCCATTGAACGGATCACACAGCTGGAGCAGGAAACTGCCCGGATGAAGGAAAAAGCCGCGGCGGACAGCCGCCAGCGGATACAGACCGCCCAGCGGGAGGCGCGGCGGACGCTGGAGCAGGCCCGGCAGCAGGCCGAGGCCCAGGCCCGGGAGATGATGGCCCGGGCGGAGGAACAGGCCGCCGAACTGACCCGGCAGCAGCTGCGGCAGGCAGAGCAGACCTGCGGCGAAATGAAGCAGCAGGCACAGTCCCGCCTGAAGCAGGCGGCGGCGATGATCGTGGAAAAGGTTGTGAGTGACTGATGGCCATCGTCAGAATGAAACGGATCCGGCTGATCGCCATGACCCGGGACCGGGAGGAGCTGCTGCGGCAGCTGCAGCGGGCCGGGTGCGTGGAGATCTGCCAGCCGGAGACCGATCCGGCCGACCCGGAGGAGTGGGCCGGCCTGACCCGGCCCGACGGCTCCGCCCTGGCCCGGGCCAGAGAGCGGCAGCAGACCCTGAGTCAGGCGATAGAGATCCTCCGGCGGTGGGCGCCGGAAAAAACGAGCCTGCTGGCGCCCAAGCCGTCTATCTCCCAGCGGGAGCTGGCGGATCAGGGGGCCTATGACCAGGCCCTGCGGGACGCGGAGGAGATCTGCGGCCAGGAGCGGGCGCTGGCCGCCCTGGAGGCGGAGCGGGGCAAGATCGAGGCCCTGCGCCAGAGCCTGGCCCCCTGGCTGAGCCTGGATGTCCCCCTGGACATCCCCTCCACCCAGCAGACGGCCTTCCAGTTCGGCGTGCTGCCCATGAGCGTGCCCCTGCCCCAGGCCCAGGCCGCGGCGGGGGAGTTGGCCCAGCTGCTGCCCGCCGGAACGGACCGGGCGGGACAGTACGCCCTGCTGGTGTGCAGCGCGGGAGAGCTGGACGCCGCCCTGACCGCCCTGAAGGAGCTGGGCTGGAGCCGGGTGACCTTCCGGGATCTGGCGGGCACCGCCCTGGACAACGACCGGCGGCTGGCGCAGCGGCTGGAGGAGATCGGGGCCGAGAAGGCCCGGCGGGAGGAGCAGCTGGCTGCCATGGGCAGCTGCCGGAGCGGCCTGTGCCGGGCGGCCGACCGCACCGGGACAGACATACGCCGGGAGGAGAGCAAGGCCGACCTGCTGGACACCCAGAGCACCTTCTATCTGGAGGGCTGGACGCCGGCGGACCGGTGGCCCGGACTGGAGCAGCAGCTGGAGCGCTGGCCCTGCGCCGTGCAGGCGGAGGACCCGGACCCGGCGGAGTATCCCCAGGTGCCGGTCAAGCTGAAAAACAACTGGTTCACCCGGCCGCTGAATATGGTGACGGAGATGTACTCCCTGCCCGCTTACGGCAGTCTGGACCCTAACCCCCTGATGGCCCCCTTCTTCATCCTGTTCTACGGGATCATGATGGCGGACATGGGGTACGGCCTGCTGATGATGCTGGCCTCGGTGATCGTGCTGAAAAAGAAGCGTCCCTCGGGCACCATGGCCCACTTCTTCGGGCTGCTGGGCCTGTGCGGCGTGCCGCCTGTTCTGACCCGCAGCGAGGATGTTTC
>CAVJLQ010000155.1:0-4921 GCA_963650435.1 Alloprevotella sp.
GGATTTCAAGGGCTCCGCGGCAATGGAGAAATAATCGGAGCGATGTTTCCCAAGCTGAACACGCGGGTTCGATTCCCGTCACCTGCTCCACATCGGAGCAAGCGATAGAACGCTTGCTCCGTTTTTTCATGCCCCGGCCCCTGCTATGGCAGCAGTTTCTTCCTCGTCGCTGGCCCGCAGCTGCCGTCCGGGGCCAGTCCCGCGCTCACCTGATACGCCATCAGGGCCTCCTTGGTGCCCGGGCCGAAGCTGCCGTCCACGGAACAACTGAAGCCCCGGTCGTTCAGCTCCCACTGGAGCCACTTCACGTCCTCCCCCCGCTTGCCCTTCGTCAGCGTCCGGGTTGGCACAGGATAGGGGTCCCCTCCAAAGGTCAGCACCGTGCAGATCCGCCGGTTTCCCGCCGTGGATACGGGCGTCTTGCCGCTCACCTTCAGGATGGTGCTGCCGCCGCCGTCCAGCTTGATGGCGTCCGTCAGGCCCAGGGCCGCCAGCTTGCGGGCCCCCTCGCAACTGGAGATCAGGTTGCCGGTGGTGGTTTTCAGCGCCACCACTGTGACGCGGCTCTTATCCCTGCCGTACCCGGCGAAGATGTGCCATGTGGCATAGAGAGAGGACGCCTCCCAGCCCTGGGCGCGTGCCTCGCTCCAGCTCACCGCCCTGCCCTGCCGCAGCACAGGCACCCCCGCGATGGCATAGGCGCAGCCCTCGGGTGGAGCGCTCACCTCTCCCATGTCCGCCTTGCCGCCCCGGATGAATAAAGTAGTCTCTGTCCGCCCCGGCTCGGCGTAGATCAGCTTGCCGTCTGTCAGTTTGCCCCGTTCAGCGCAGTAGTGGTCGACCCACTTGTTGCTGGTCTCCATGGCGGCCACCGTGTGCCCCACGGGCAGAGTGAACACGTCCTTGCCCTCGTTGTAGTTGCCGAAGAATCCGGCGTTGCAGTAGTTGCCGCTGTAGGCCGCCTTCTTTGCCTTATCCACTAGCCGCACCCCAAAGTCCTTGGCCGGGACCTCCACGATGTGGGTGCTGCCGCTCTTGGTGTACTTCATCCGCTGCCGCTCCTCCTTCCTCTCTTGCAGCCCGAACACCTCCGCCAGCGCCGCCAGCAGCCCCTCCGCCACCTGCTCCGCGAAGTACGGGCCCAGGATCACCGGCACGTCCGTCTTGCTGTCCATGAAGCCGCACTCGATGAGGATGGCGGGCATGGCGGTGCGCTGGAGGACGTACAGGGCGCTCTCCGCCATGGGGGCGGCCCGGTTCCCTACCAGCCCCGTGCGGCTCACCACGGCGCTGTAGGCGGCCTTCTGGAGGGCGCGGCTCTTAGCCTGGCACCCCGGTGCCGTGTACACCACACAGCCCCCGCCGCTGCCGCCGTTGATGCCCGCGTTGTGGTGGATGGACAGATACACGTCCGCGGGCCAGCCGTTGGCCGCCTGCACCCGCTCCGGCAGATTCAGCAGGGCCTCCCCCGTCTTGTCGTCCACCCGGATGACTTCGCAGTCGTACCGCTCCAGCCGCTCCTCCAGCTTGTCCGCCACCCGGCGGTTCAGCTCCCACTCCCGGGTCTCATTTGGATCCAGGGCGGCCAGACACCGCCGCCCCGGCGTCCCCCTGTAGTGTCCCGCGTCAATGGCGATCTTCACCATATCTCCCCCTTTCCGGACAGCAGAAAGCCGCCCTGTCACTTCTCCGTGACAGGACGGCTTTTGTTGCAGGATCGCGTACACCCAAGGGGGTCCTCTCTATACGGGCTTTCCTCCGACCTTGAGGGCAAACAGCCCGTCCCGGTTGCAGCAGCACAGCAGCTTCGTCACGCCGTTGAACTTGAACCGGGCCGCCGCCCCGCCCTCCGGGTAGAGCTTGACCAGCTGAAGGCGGTCAGCAGACACGGCGGCTAGGAAGGAGATATAGTGCCCCTTGGTCATCTCGTGGGGCACGCGCACATAGTACTCGTCCTCCACCCGCTCCACCTGGATCCTGTGTCCCTCGTCCGGCTGCTCCTCCTCCAGGGGCACCAGCTGCACGCCGTGGCAGTGGATCACCGCCGCCCCCATGGTGTGGATCACATTTCCGCACACGGGGCAGACGTAGAACCTTGCCCGGGCCATATTGGCGGACACGTTGGCGTTGACCACTGTATTCCCGGCCATCAGCTCGGGCACAGAGACGGACAGCGCCCGGGCCAGCGGCTCCAGCAGGGTGATGTCGGGATAGCCCTTGGCCGTCTCCCACTTGGACACCGTCTTGTCGCTCACCCCCAACCGCTCCGCCAGCTGCAGCTGGGTCAGCTTCTTCTTCACGCGCAGCTCCTTGATGGCCGCGCCGGTCACATATTGATCCATGATCATCCCTCCATGGCACTACCATACCACAGGTCTTCCCGCCGCGCCACCTGCGCAGCGTAGAGTTTACCGGATACGCTCTTACCTTTTCCCGCCTTTTGTGGTATACTGTCCCCACCGACTTTTACATGGGGAGGCAGCGCCATGAATAAGCTGTTTGAAAATGACTCCTATCTCACCCGGTTTACCGCCCGGGTGCTCTCCTGCGCCCAGGGCAAAAAGGGCTATGACGTCACCCTGGATCAGACCGCCTTCTTCCCCGAGGGGGGCGGACAGCCCTATGACACCGGCACCCTCGGCGGCGTGCAGGTGCTGGAGGTACATGACCGTGGCGGCCAGATCGTCCACACCTGCGCCGCTCCCCTGGCGGCGGGGAGCCAGGTGGAGGGGATCGTGGACTGGGAGCGGCGGCTGGACCACATGCAGCAGCACTCCGGGGAGCACATCGTCTCCGGTCTGGCCCACGCCAAATACGGCTGCGACAATGTGGGCTTTCACATGGGCAGCGACGTGGTGACCATCGACCTGAATGTAGAGCTGGACCAGCAGCAGCTGAAGGAGCTGGAGCTGGAGGCCAACCGCTACCTGTGGCAGGACAGGCCGGTGCAGCTGCTGTACCCCACCGCCGACGAGCTGGAGCGGATGGACTACCGCAGCAAGAAGGCCATCCAGGGTCAGGTGCGCATCGTCACCTTCCCCGGGGCGGACACCTGCGCCTGCTGCGGCACCCATGTGCGCTCCGCCGGACAGGTGGGCCTGATCAAGCTGCTGAGCGTACAGCGGTTCCGGGACGGGGTGCGCATCGAGCTGGTGTGCGGCGGCCGGGCGCTGCGTTATGTCAACTCCATGGTGGCCCAGAACCGCCATATCTCCAACCTGCTGTCCACCAAGGCGGCGGAGACCGGCCGCGGGGTGGAGCGTCTGCTGGAGGAGAACCACCAGCTGAAGGCCCGCCTGACCGCCATGGAGGACGCCCGCTTCCGCGCTCTGGCGGAGCACTACGCCGGGGCCGGGGACGTGCTGCTGTTTGAGGAGGGACTGACCCCCGACGGCCTGCGGCGGCTGTGCGACGCCGTTCTGAACGTCTGCGGCGGGCGGTGCGCCTGCTTCTCCGGCGATGATGCCGGGGGGTATGCCTACGCCGTTGGCCAGCGCGGGGGCGACCTGCGGGCCTTCTCCAAAGACATGAACCAGGCCCTGGGGGGCCGGGGCGGCGGCAAGCCCGACTTTGTTCAGGGGCGCGTCAGCGCCGGCCGGGAGCGGATCGAAGCATATTTCAATTGATGGACCCCTTCTCCCCCAAGGCTTTCCCGGCGGTGTAAACCGCCGGTTAGCAGAAATCCACCGCCGGATGGTGGCCTGTTCCCGCCCCCTCTGGTACACTCCGGGCAAAGGAGGACGATCCCATGACCACAATGACCACCGGCCAGCGCATCGCGGCCAAACGAAAGGAACAGGGCCTGTCCCAGGAGAATCTGGGGGAACAGCTGGGGGTGTCCCGGCAGGCCATCTATAAGTGGGAGAGCGACGCGTCGCTGCCCGACATCGACAAGCTCATCGCCCTCAGCCGCCTGTTCGGCGTGTCCGTGGGCTGGCTGCTGGGCGTGGAGGAGGCCCCGGAAAAGCCGGAGGAGACCCTTACCGACCGGCAGGCGGAGCTCATCGAGGACATTTTCCGCAAGTACCAGCAGCCGCAGGAACGGGAGCCCGTCTCTCCCCCGCCGCCCCGGCGGATGAGCCGGAAGCAGAAGTATCTGCTGGCCGGGGGCTGCGCCGCGGCGGTGGTGCTGGTATGCTCTCTGGGCGCCGCCCTGAACAGCCGCCTGTCCGCGCTGGACGCGCAGTACCGGGACCTGTCCTACTCCGTGTCCCACATCTACGACAACGTGGGCACCCGGATCAGCACCCTGACAGACAGCATCTCCGCTATGCTGGAGAAGCAGAACAGCCTATTGGACGACTTCAGCACCGAGGTGGTGTCCGCCGATGTCCCCGCGGGCACGGTGACCTTCTCTGTGACCGCCGTACCCAAATCCTACACCAGCCAGACCAGTGCGGTGTTCCGCTATACCTCAGAGGGGCAGGATGCCATCGAGGTGGAGGGCGTCAGGGCGGACGGCGGACGGTTCACCGCGGAGCTCACCGGCCCGCTGGTGGACGCGGTGACCCTGTCGGTGACCCTGATCGACGGGGACGAGCGGCAGGTGCAGACCCTGGGGTACTACAGCTCCCTCTACAGCGACAGTCTGCCCAACGTGGAGCTGTGGGGGGCCGAGGACATGGCCCAGTTCACAGGGGGCGATCTGTTCACCGTCCCGGAGGGGGCCAATGCCCGCGTTTATGTCCACCAGCAGAACTTTATCGAGGGCGGGCCTCTGCCCACGGCCCAGATCCGGGAGCTGAAGGCGGGCCTGTTCCTGAACCAGAAGCTGGTCACATGGCTGGACCCCGCCGATCCAGAGGACCGCATGACCACCAATCTATATGAATTTCTCATCCCGCCCCTCGCCCTGACTCTGGAAGAGGGAGATATCCTGACCCTTGCGGCGGTGGTCACCGACGAGTATGACCGCACCTGC
>CAVJLQ010000156.1:0-2102 GCA_963650435.1 Alloprevotella sp.
CAGGGGGGAAGGTGGCATCGCCGAAGGCGATGACGGATGAGGGGGCGTTTTTGCGGCGCGCCGGGTCGTCGCGCCCTACGAGAGATCACAAACACTACGTACCGCGGGGGCGGCCTGTGCCCCCGCGGGATGCGGAAAAATGCCCCGGGGCGGATGGGCCGCCCCGGGGAGGAAGGCTTATCTGATCTGGCCGTCGCCGGCGATGAGGTACTTGCTGGAGCACAGCTCCCGCAGGCCCAGGGGGCCCCGGGCGTGGAGCTTCTGGGTGGAGATGCCCATCTCGCAGCCAAGGCCGAACTCACCGCCGTCGGTAAAGCGGGTGGAGGCGTTCCAGTACACGGCGGCGGAGTCCACCCCCAGCTGGAACCGGGCGGCGGCGGCCGCGTCCCCGGTGACGATGCAGTCGGAGTGCCCCGTGGAGTGGGCGGCGATGTGCTCCAGGGCCTGGTCCAGGCTGTCCACCACCCCCACGGCCATGACGTAGTCCAGATATTCCCGGCAGAAGTCGTCCCCGCCCGCGGGAGTGCCGGGGATCTGCGCGGCGGCCCGGGCGTCCAGGCGCAGCTCCACCGGGGGCAGGCCCTTCTCCTCCCGCCGATCCACCAGCCGCCGCTTCAGCAGGGGCAGGAAGGCGGGGGCGATGTCCTGATGGACCAGACACACCTCGGCGGCGTTGCACACGCTGGGGCGGGAGCACTTGGCGTTTTCGATGATGTTCAGGGCCATGTCGAAGTCGGCGGCCTTATCCACATAGATGTGGCACACGCCGGTGCCCGTCTCCAGCACGGGGACGGTGGCGTTGTCCACGCAGGAGCGGATCAGCCCCGCGCCCCCCCGGGGGATCAGCAGATCCACCAGCCCCCGGGCGCACATCAGCTCGTTGGCGCTGGCCCGGGTGGTGTCCTCCACCAGCTGGAGGGCGTCCTCCGGCAGGCCGGCGGCGGCCAGCCCCCCCTTCAGGGCGGATACGATGGCGGCGGCGGAGCGGTGGGCCTCCTTCCCGCAGCGCAGCACGCAGGCGCTGCCCGCCTTCAGGGCCAGGGCGGCGGCGTCGGAGGTCACGTTGGGCCGGGACTCGTAGATGATGGCGATGACCCCCATGGGCACGGACACCCGGCGGATGACCAGGCCGTTGGGCCGCTCCACCCGGGCCAGCTCCTCCCCCACGGGGTCGGGCAGGGCGGCCACCTGGCGGATGCCCTCGGCCATGCCGGCGATGCGGCCGGGATCCAGGGCCAGCCGGTCCAGCATCACGTCGGACACGGTGCCCCGGGCGGCCTCCAGGTCCTGGGCGTTGGCGGCCAGGATGGCCTCCCGCGCCCCAAGCAGCTCGTCGGCCATGGCCAGCAGGGCGCGGTCCTTGGCCTCAGTTCCCGCGGCGGCCATGGGGCCCTTGGCCCCGTTGGCCCGCAGCAGCAGTTCTTTTGTAGTCATTGCGATCTAACCTCTCTCTTGCAGGATCTGCCGGGCGGCGGCCCGGACAGTGGGGGTACACAGCGCGTCGTCCGCGATGGCGCGCAGCTCCTCGCTGTCGGCCATGGCGTACAGGGCGGCTATGTCCCCGGTGGTGGGCGCCTTTCCGTCGCAGGGGATCAGGAAGGCGGAGCGGCGGCACTCGGGGCACAGGTACAGCTCCATGGGCTGGAGCTGGGCGGTGAGCTCGCCCAGGAAGGGCTTGCCCCCCATGGGAATGGTCTGGCGGCCGCAGTAGCGCATGCGCCCGCCGCAGGGACAGAGAATGTGAGCTTCCATAGAGATTCCTCCCGCAAAAAACGTTACATGGCAGTTTATGCGGGAGCGGGGAGGGTGTGCGGGGGGCGGCGGCGCCTGCCCGCCCCGGATCTTGTCAGCAGGGGCGGGATCTCTCGGCAAGGGCAGAGCCCTTGCCCTACGGGGCGTTCTATCCCCCGTCCGTAGGGCGCGACGACCCGGCGCGCCTCGTCCTCGCAAAGTACACTGCACTCGGGACGCCCAGGCATGGGCATCCCTCGCTGCGTTCCCTTGCTCGTCCTCTCCCCAACGTGACCGCAGCGCAGCCGTTGGCGGCTTTGCCGCCTTACGGATGCGGCGTGCCCCTTGCGGGTGCTGCGCTGGGTCACGTT
>CAVJLQ010000157.1:0-3928 GCA_963650435.1 Alloprevotella sp.
GGGCGATGTCCGCCGCGTCCACGGCGATGTCGCTGCCCACGCCGCCCATGGCGATGCCCACATCCGCCTTTTTCAGCGCCGGGGCGTCGTTCACCCCGTCCCCGATCATACAGACGGGCATCCCCTTGTCCTGATACTCGCCGATGTACCGCAGCTTATCCTCGGGCAGGCAGTTGGCCCGCACGTCCCCGATGTGGAGCCGGCTGCCTATGGCGCCGGCGGCGTTTTCATGGTCGCCGGTCAGCAGGACAGGGCGGACGCCCAGCCGGGACAGGGCGTCTACCACGGCGGCGCTCTCCTTCCGCAGGGTGTCGGACAGGGCGAGGAAGCCGGCATATCTGCCGTCTACCGCCACATAGGTGACGGTACACCCCTGCCGGATATATTCCCCGGCTCCGCTGGAAGCGGGCAGCTCGACGCCGTGCTCCCCCAGCAGCTCTGGGTTCCCTGCCAGGACGGCCCTTCCCCCGACCCGGGCGCTCACGCCCCGGCCGGGGATCATCTGAAACTCCGCCGCCTGGGCCAGGGCCCCGCCTTCCCGCTTACAGCAGCTGACGATGGCCTTGCCCAGGGGGTGCTCCGAGAGCTGCTCCGCCGAGGCGGCAAGCTGGTAGACCTCCCGGTCGGAGAGCCCCTCCGCCGCGCTCTTGACCGCTGCCACCTCCGGCGTGCCGCAGGTCAGGGTCCCGGTCTTGTCAAAGGCGATGACCTTGGTCCGGGCCAGACGCTCCAGGGCGTCCCCCTCCCGCACCAGGAAGCCGTGCCTGGTGGCATTGCCGATGGCGGCCATGATGGCGGTGGGCGTGGCCAGCACCAGGGCGCAGGGACAGAACACCACCAGGATGGTCACCGCCCGGATGATCTGCCCGGTGATCCACCACGTCAGCGCCGCGGCGGTCAGGGCGATGACCACGATCCAGGTGGCCCAGCGGTCCGCAAGGCCCACGATCTTCGCCTTGCCCGCGTCCGCCGACTGCACCAGGCGGATCATGCGCTGGATGGAGCTGTCCTCCCCTACCTTCTCCGCCCGCATCTCAAAGGCACCGAACTGATTTACCGTGCCGCTGGACACGGCATCGCCCACGGTCTTATCCACCGGCAGAGACTCGCCGGTCATCACCGCCTGGTCAATGGAGGTCTGCCCGGAGACGATCACGCCGTCCACGGGGACGCTCTCCCCCGGCAGGACCCGGATCAGGTCGCCCACCCGCACCTGCTCGGCGGGTATCGTCGTCTCCTCCCCCGCCCGCAGCACCCGCGCTGTCCGGGGCGTCAGGTGGACCAGCTTTTCGATGCCCGCCCGGGCCTTGGCCACGGTCAGCTCCTCCAAAAGCGCGCCCAGCTGCATGATGAAGGCCACTTCGCCGGCGGCGAAGGTCTCGCCGATGCACAGGGAGGCCACCAGTGCCAGAGAGACCAGCACGTCCGCCTTGATGTCAAAGGCGGTGACCAGGCCGATGACGGCCTCTAAAATGATAGGCACGCCGCAGAGTATGACGGCCACCCAAGCCATGTCGAAGGAAAACGGCTGGAACTGCATCAGACTGCAAATGACCGCCGCCCCGGAGACCACCAGAAGGGCAGCATCCTTCTTGATGCCCCCCAGCTCCAGCAGGCGCTCCAGCTTTTCCATCAGAGCTTTCATAGGATACCCTCTTTCTATACCCCATCGGGTATTACAGCCGTATTATACATATAGGGGTATAGGTTGTCAAGGGGCAAATAAAAGGACCGGCCATTTTTTGGCCGGCCCTTCTAAAAACTCACTGCATATTGGCGAAGCGCTCCACCGCTTTGGTAAAGCTCTCGATGGTCTTTTCCGCGTCGCCGTGCTCGATGCCGTCCCGGACGCAGTGCTTGATGTGCCCCTCCAGCACCACCTTGCCGCAGCCGTTCAGAGCGGATTTGGCCGCGTTGATCTGGGCCAGGACATCCTCACAGGGCACGTCCTCGTCCACCATGCGGTCGATGGCCTGCACCTGTCCGATGATCTTTTTCAGCCTGCGGTGCAGATTGTCGGCGTCCATGCATTGCTTCATAGCGGTATCCTCCGTGGCGCGAGATCTGCTCCTATCATACCGTACCGAGGCGCGGATGTCAACATCCCCGCCGGACAGGCCCGGGCCTATCCCCCGCTCACCTGCCGGAGGAACACCTCCGCCGCCTTGCTGAGCACGGCATAGCGCTTCCACACCAGGGCATGGCTGACCTGCAGCGGCGGCGAGAGCGGGCGGAAGCAGGCGCCCGCGTTCAGACGCCCGGGCAGATGGTCGTCCGTGGTCAAAAGGCAGCCAAGGCCGCTCTGTACGATGACGGAGGGATCGCCGTTCACCACATTGTAGGTGGCGGCGACGTTCAGCCGTTCGATCTCCGTCTGCGCCCAGCGCGCGATCTCCCGCTGCAGTCCCGCCCGGTGGTGCAGGACCAGGGGCAGCCCCCGCAGGTCCTCCCGCTCTATGGCCGCCTTCTTTGCCAGCGGACAGCTGTCGGGCAGGATCATGCCCCAGCTGGCCCTGTCTCCCAGAGAATGATACTCATACCTCGCCGCGTCCACCGGCTCCAGCAGCACCGCAAAGTCCAGACTGCCGTGCTCCAGCCTCTCCAGCACATCTGTGGCGTCGCTGCTGTAAAATTGGAACCGCACGTCCGGGTGCTCCCCGCGGACGGCCGCGGCGGCCCGCAGCACCGCCGGGGTCGGATCGCCGCCGATGGCCACCCGGCCGCCGATCTGCTCGGCACCGGCGCTCAGCTCGTGCTCGGTCTTTTCCACCAGCGCCACGATCTCGTCTGCCCGTCTGCGCAGCAGGATGCCCTCCTCCGTCAGCGTGATCTTTCTGCTGCCCCGGAGAAACAGCGGCTTTCCCACCTCCCGCTCCAGCTCCATCAGCTGCTTGGACAGGGAGGGCTGGGAGATATGCAGGCTCTCCGCGGCCCGCGTGATGTTTTCCTCCCTTGCCGCGGCCAGAAAATACCGCAGCAGCCGGATCTCCATGATGCGCTCACCTCCCCGCCAGTGTAGCCCTTTCTTCCATTCCTGTCAACTATGGTATAGTATTCTTCATAAGTATTTGCTATTATTCCGCGGCAACTGTATACTGTTCCCATATCTGCACACAGAAAGAGGCACGGAACTATGGAAGGGAAACGGCAGCTGGATATGCTGCATGGATCGATCTGGAACAAGCTGCCGCAGTTTGCGCTCCCGGTGGCGGCTACGGCTATTCTGGAGCAGCTCTTCAACGCCTCTGATGTGGCGGTGGTGGGCAATTTTACCGGGGCGGGTCACAACGCTGCCGTGGCCGCCGTAGGGGCGAACAGCCCCCTGATCGGTCTGCTCGTCAATCTGTTCATCGGCATCGCCCTGGGCACCAATGTGGTGATCGCCTACGCCGTCGGACACGGAAACAGAGAGGATGTGCAGAAGGCGGTACACACCTCCGTCCTTGTGGCTGTCATCGGCGGCGTGCTGGTGGCGCTGGCCGGGGAGCTGGCCGCCGCCCCCGTGCTCGGCCTGCTGAACGTGCCGGAGGACGTGTTCCCCCTGGCCCTTCTGTATCTGCGCATCTATCTGCTGGGGATGCCGGTCATCCTGCTCTATAACTTCGAGGCGGCCATCTTCCGCAGCGTGGGCGAGACCAGGATACCACTTTTCGCTCTGGCGACCTCCGGCGTACTGAATGTGGCCCTCAACCTCTTCTTCGTGGCTGTGCTCCATATGACGGTGAACGGCGTCGCCATCGCCACGGTGATCTCCAACGCCGTCAGCTCCGCTCTGCTCTACCGCCGCCTGCGGCGGAGCACCCGGAGCATCCGTCTGGATCCGGCCCTGCTGAAGATCGACCGGGCGATCCTGGCGCGCATCCTGCGCATCGGCCTGCCGGCGGGGATGCAGAGCGCCCTGTTCGCCCTGTCCAACATCGTCATCCAG
>CAVJLQ010000158.1:0-5884 GCA_963650435.1 Alloprevotella sp.
GATCTGCCCGATGAGGAAGCCCGCGGCGGACAGGATGGAGCCAGAGGTGAGCACGGTGGGGAAGGACAGGTCCAAAGCCCGGATCAGAGCCTCTTTGGGGCTCATCTGGGTCTTCAGGTCGGAGTACCAGGTGGAGATCACGATGGCGTAGTCGATGTTGGCGCCCATCTGGATAGAGGTCACGATGAGGTAGCTCATGAAGAAGATGTTGGTATCCATCAGAGTGGGGAAGGTGAAGTTGATCCAGATACTGCCCTGGATCACCAGGATCAGCAGGATGGGCAGCCCCACCGAGGTAAAGGTGAACACCAGCACCAGAATGACGAACACCACGGACAGCACGCTGATGACCACGTTGTCCCGGGCGAAGGATACCGACTGGTCATAGTCGCTGGTGGAGTTGCCCACCAGATACACCTCGTCCGCGTCGTAATACTTCTCCACCACGGCGTGGGCCTTTTTCAGGAAGGCGAAGGTCTCCTCCCCCTCCTCCGGCAGGTTCAAATTCAGCACCATGCGGGTGTAGTTGGGGCCCAGCATCTGGGCCTTGGCGTCGGTGATCTGGTGATAGGCGTCGTCGATCTGCTCCTCGTCGTCGTCGTCCAGGGTCACATAGCCGTTCTCCTTCTCCTGATAGATGAACAGGATCATGTCCATGGCGGAGACGGTGTAGCTGTCGATGCCCCCCACGATGGGGCCGTAGTTGTCCTCCTGGTCCGCCGTATAGGCGGCGTACAGCACGCAGGCCTCCTCATAGCTCAGGTCCATCATCTGGGAGAACTGCCGGGGGGTCAGCTTATCGGTCAGGCAGTAGCCGGGCTTGGCCTCCACATTGGCCAGACCCATGGCGTAGTCCACCTCGTCCATGGCGCTCAGCGCCTTCAGAACGGCCTTTTCGCTCTCCGTGTCCCCCTTGGGCACCACCAGAGCCATGATGTTCTGGCTGCCGAAGGTGTTGTCCACCCGGTCCTCCGCCGCCTGGTGCTCGTTGCGCCGCACGGTCATCACGGAGTTGTCCCCGTATACATAGGGGCAGCGGTTGGACAGCACAAAGCCGCCCACGATGCACAGGATAAAGATGGGCACCCCCACGAACCGCAGGGCATACACCAGCTTGCCCCAGCGGTCGATCTTGGGGATGAAATTCTTGTGGCGGGTGCGCTCCATGGCCTTGGAGAACAGCATCAGCAGTCCGGGCATCAGGGTGAACACCGCCAGCATGCTCAGCAGGATGGCCTTGATCAGCACCAGGCCCAGGTCGAAGCCGATCCGGAACTGCATGAACATCATGGCGGCCAGACCGGAGATAGTGGTCAGGCTGCTGGCGGAGATAGAGGGGATCGCCGCGCTGACGGCGATGATGCAGGCCGCGCGGTCGTCGGGGGCGTTCTCCCGCTCCTCCAGGAAGCGGTGCAGCAGGATGATGGAGTAGTCGATGGCCAGGGCCAGCTGCAAAACCACGGTCACCGAGTCGGAGACGAAGGAGATCTCCCCGAAGATAAAGTTGGTGCCCTTGTTCAGCAGGGCCGCCGCCACAAAGGTGATCAGCAGCACGGGCACCTCGGCATAGGACCGGGAGGTGAGCAGCAGCACCGCGATGATGACGACGGCGGCCACCGCCAGAATGATCCCCATCTCGCTGTTCAGGGTGTCCGACTTGGAGTAGCCCACGTCGGTGGCGATCTGGGTGTCATAGGGCTCCAGCAGCTGCTCCACCGCCGCCAGGCTGTCCTTCACCGCCTGGTCGTCCGCCTCCCCCCGGAAGGTCACCGTGACAAGGGCGTCCGCCCCCTTCATGTAGTCCTCCATGGTCTTGTTGGCGGCGGAGGGCAGGGTGGTCTCGTCCTCCCCCTTGTCCGCGTCCCAGAAGTCCACGGAGGATACCCCCTCCACGTCCTCCAGCCGGTCGGCCGCCTCCCGGGCCATGTCATAGGTCACGTTGGAGATGACGATCCGGGCGGTGGCATAGGTCTTCATCTCATCTTCCATCAGGGTCAGGCCCCGGCGGGTCTCGGTGCTCTCCGGCAGGTACTCCGTCAGGTCGTTGCACACCCGCACCCAGCTCTGGGTGAATATGCTGGCGATGATAGCAATGATATAGAGGAAAAAGATCAGGTTCCGTTTGTCCACGATAAACGTAGCCAGCTTTTCAAAAAAGCTGTTCTTCTTCGGCTGATCGCTCACAGGCGTATCCCCCTTCTCCGGCGGCCCCGCCGCCGGTCCTTTTATAGTCAAAGCCCCGCAGAGGGGCAGCTTTCTCTTCCGCGCCGGCCATGCCGCCGCATTTTAAAGTGCTCCCAATTCTTTTTTGTGTTCCCCGCCCCCGCAGGGGGCGGGGAACACGGGTATTTCTTCTGCAAAGAAACACGAAATGAAATCGGGATTTGAAGCAATTTTATATTATAGTGATCTTCGGCGCAATAGCAACGGTCAAATTCAGTCAAGTGTCAGCTTTTTCTCCCCCTCTTTTTGTCAAAGATCACCGCCCGCCCCGCCGCGGCGCCCCCATCTTCGCGGAAAATTTATGCATCTGTCCGGATTTGAACAATGACAGGCTCCCCGCCCCATGATATACTTCTGTCAAAATGGAGGTCGGCTATGGGAAAAGAATACAAGTCTTCCGCCGCCACCCGCCGGGCCATCAGCGAGGCGCTGAAGGCCCTGATGCTCCAAAAGCCCCTGGACAAGATCACCATCGGGGAGATCATGGACGCCTGCGGCATGCGGCGGCAGCATTTTTACTACTACTTTACGGATATTTACGATCTGCTCCGCTGGACCTTCGAGGAGGAGGCCCTCCAGCTGCGCCGGGGGCAGAGCGGCGACCTGCCCTGGCAGGAGGGGCTGCTCCAGCTGTTCCACTACATCGCCGACCACCGGGCCATCTGCCTGTGCGCCCTGGACTCTCTGGGCCGGGAATATCTGAAGCAGCTGTTTGAAACGGACATCAACGGCATCGTGCGCCGCACGGTGGACCGGCTGGCGCGGGAAAACGGCTTTCCGGAGGACGCCGCCATGGAGGACACCGCCGTCCGCTTTCTCACCCTCGCCCTGGCCGGGGTGATGGAGAGCTGGCTGCGGGGCGAGCTGACCCAGACCCCGGAGGAGCTGATCGGCATCTTCAGCACCATTTTTCAGGACTACATCCGCGGCGTAAAGCTCCGCCCCTCTGGGGCGGAGGGCGCCGGTCAGTGATATGGAGCAAGGAGGAGCATTATGGGAAATTGTGTGATCGCCCTGGGCCGCCAGTTCGGCAGCGGCGGCCGTGAGATTGGCCGCAAGCTCAGCGACGCGCTGGGCTTCGGCTACTACGACCGGGAGCTGATCTCCCTGGCTGCCCAGCGGGCGGAGGTAGACGAGCGCATCTTTGAGGAGAAGGACGAAAAGGCCAGCAGCCCCTGGCTGTTCAAGGGGTTTTACGACGGCGGCCCCCGGGTGCAGCAGGGCCAGTCCGCCGAGGATGTGCTCTTCCAGATGCAGAGCGAGGTCATTCTGGAGCTGGCCGCCAAGGAGAACTGCATCATCGTGGGCCGCTGCGCCGACCATGTGCTGGAGAGCCGGGGGCTGAACTGCCTGAGCCTGTTCATCTGCGCCCCCTTCCAGTGGCGGGTCCGGCACCGCATGGCGATCGAGCACATCGACGAAAAGACCGCGGCCGCCGCGGTGGAGAAGTTCGACAAGCAGCGGGAGAAGTATTACTCCCACTACACCGGCCGCCCCTGGGGCCTGCCGGAGAACTACGACCTGTGCGTCAACAGCGCCCGGCTGGGCATCGACCGCACCGCCGCCCTGCTGGCCCAGCACTGCCGCGAGCTGTTCCAGACCCTGTGACCGCCCCGCCCGCCGGAAAAAGCGTCCAGGAATGGAAAAGGGCGGAAGCGCTCCCGTTCATTTCCCTCCGCCGGTCAAAAGTTCATAAAATATTCAGTTGAAATGGCCGGGGGAGTATGATAAAATGACTGCAAGGAAGGGGACTCCCCCCATTGAATATCGCCAAAGGAGTGATCAACATGGTTCGTGTTATCATGGGTAAGAAGGGCTCTGGCAAAACCAAGCAGGTCATCGACATGATCAACGCCGCCGTTCAAAGCGAGCACGGAAATGTGGTTTGCATCGAGAAGGGCAATAAGCTCACCTTCGACATCCATTATCAGATCCGCCTGGTAGAGGCCAGCCAGTATGACATCGCCACCTATCCCGCCCTGAAGGGCTTTGTCAGCGGCCTGTATGCCGGCAATTACGACATCACCCACATCTTTATCGACAGCCTGACCAAGATCGTCAAGGTGGACAGCGACCGGGATACCGAGGATTTCCTGGATTGGCTGGAGCGCTTCTCCGAGGCTCACGGCATCAAGTTCACCATCACCATCAGCGACGACGCCGAGCTGGCTTCCGACGGTGTGAAAAAATATTTCTAAGCTTCTTTCAGAAAGCCCTCCTGTCAGGGGGGCTTTCTGACGTTTTATGCTTTTTTATAGGAGGTATCCCCCTTGGACCGTCTCAAACGCTGCTGGCCGCTGCTGCGCCAGTTCATCCTCTTTGGCTGCTTCACCTTCGGGGGCGGCTGGAGCATCGTGGCTCAGATGAAAAAGACCTATGTGGATCAGCAGCATGTGCTGACCGATCAGGACCTGCTGGATCTGACCAGCGTGGGCCGCAGTCTGCCCGGGACCATGATCTCCAACACCGCCATGCTCTTCGGCTACCGTCAGGCCGGCTTTCTGGGCGGCCTGTGCTGTGTGTTCGGCATGATCACCGCCCCCTTCATCGTGCTGACCGGGGTCACCTACTGTTATACCGCCCTGCAGGGGGACCCCTGGATGGCCGCCGCCATGACCGGGGTGCGCTCCGCCGTGGTGCCCATCATGGTCAGCGCCCTGCTTGGCCTGTATAAAAGCGCCTACCGCTTCCCCCCCTGCGTGGCGGTGACCGCCCTGTGCTTCTGCCTGTATCTGTTCTTCGGCTTCAGCTGTGTGTGGCTGGTGGTCATCGGCGCGGTGCTGGGCCTGGTCATGTGCGAGTACTACGAGCGGAAGGAGGCGGACAAGCATGGTGCTGCTTGAGCTGTATATCAGCTTTGTCAAGATCGGCTTCACCAGCTTCGGCGGACTGTCCATGATTCCCATCATCTCCAGCGAGATGCTGTCTCACGGCTGGATGACCGCCAGCGAGGTGTCCGACATCGTGGCCATCGCCGAGATGACCCCGGGCCCCCTGGGCCTGAACAGCGCCACCTTCGCCGGCCTGCGCACCGCCGGCCTGCCGGGGGCCGTTTTCGCGGTCCTGGGCGTGCTCACCCCCACCTTCACCCTGTGCTTTCTGGCCGCCGTCATGTTCCAGCGCTTCCGCACCAGCCACCGGCTGGAGCAGATCATGACCGGCGTGCGTCCGGCCTCCATCGGCCTGCTGGCCGGGGTGTGCGTCTCCCTCAGCATCACCAACTTTTCCACCGCCGCCGGCGGTGTCAACCTGCCCGCCGTGGGGATCGGCGCGCTGGATCTCTTCCTCATGCAGAAGTATAAGCTGGGCGTGCCCTGGATCATCGGGATCAGCGCCGCCCTGGGCCTGCTTTTCTTCGGCGTGCTGGGCCTGCAGACCTGATCCGTGACGAACAAAGAGGACCGCCCGGGAGCTATGCTCCCGGGCGGTCTTTTCTGCTCTTACAGGGCTCGTGCCCCGTTTCTGTCCCTTATTTCGGACTTTTCCAAGGAAAAATTTCAAAATTAGTCGAACGTTTGTTCTTGACTTTTTGTATTCGCCGCGCTATCATACCGATGTAGCGAACGTTAGTTCTATTTTTGAGGCCCCTGCACAACGGCCCGATGGGGGCATCGGGCCCTACATGGTGCGTGAAACGGGTGTTATTCCTCGTAGGGGCGGC
>CAVJLQ010000159.1:0-3144 GCA_963650435.1 Alloprevotella sp.
CTGCGGCCATACCATTGATCGACCGGGATCTGGAGACAAATCTAAAGCCCCTTGTGGAGCTGGAGCGGATCCAGTGCTGCGTGCTGGGATGCACCCATTATCCTCTTGTGGCCGACCGTATCCGGCGGCTATATCCCCGGCTGCCCCTGATCGATCCGGCGGAGCAGATGGCCTTAGAACTAAAGAGATATCTGACGGAAAACGGCCTGCTTGCTCGGAAGTGTGAGCCGGGTCGGCTGGATATTTTCACCACAGGGAGCCTGGAGGAGTATATCAGAAAGGCAAACCAGGTGGGCCTGAAGCACATCCGATCCGTGCAGTTCTATCCGCCCCTGCAGATGAAGAACGAACCCGCGATCTGAAATGAACATACCGCCGTCCGACTGTTTCGGACGGCGGTACATTTTGTTTTGGATTCAGTAAATAAAATAGTCGTGGAACATCAGGGCGATGGACATATAGATGCGGGTGTAGTAGTCCTCCAGGTCCAAGCCGCAGATGGCGGTGATCTTGGACAGGCGCTTGATCAGGGTGTGCCGGTGGATGAACAGCTGGTTGGCTGTGCGGGTCATGTTGCAGCTGCTGGACAGGTAGATGCGCAGGGTCTGCACATAGTTGGTGCTGTTGGTCTTGTCATAGCTCAGCAGCAGCTGCAGGGCCTGATTGTCCAGCACCACCGAGGAGTCGTTCAGATGCAGGTTGCCCAGCATCTTGATAAAGCGGATGCTCTGATAGGAGCACACCCCCCGCCTGGCCTTGACCTGCCGCAGGGTGGACAGGCTCTCTACCGCGTGCTGCAGCTGCACGAACAGCCGCTCGGGGGAGCGCAGATGCTCCGTCCCCATATAGTAGCTGGCGCCGTTGGCCTCTGACAGCAGGGTGAGCTTGATGTTCAGCTCATACAGCATGGCCTGGGCGGCCTCGGGGGAGTGGGTGGACAAAAACACGTACCGGTGCCGGGGCAGCTCGCAGTATGTACACATGCGGCTCTGGGCCTGGATGTAGGAGCGGACCTGGGAGAATGCGTCCTTCCACTGGCGCTCGTCCGTATTGGAGTAGTTCACCGGCTCCAGCAGCATCAGCTGCACAGACTGCTCCTCGTGGTCCGGGAAGATGGCGTCTGCGTCCTGGGTGATGATCTGGGTCAAAAAGGCGTAAGCCTGCTTCATCACCGCGTCGTCCCAGCCCTGCTGCTGGCTGGGGGCAAAGAGAGGCATCAGCACGTGCAGGATGTCAGAAAAGCTCACCGTGTCCGGCATGACCATAAGGGGGAGGCTGGCGGCGTCCGCCTGGTCGATCAGGGAGTCGGGCACCTGCTCCAGAAAGGAGCCGGTCAGGATGACCAGCCCGCTGATCTCGCGGCGGGACAGCTGGTCGATCAGCCCGCGGGACCTCTCCTGGTCGGATAAGCCGTAGCCGGAGGTGAACAGCAGCTCTCCCGGCTGCAGAGACTCGGGGTGGCGCAGCATATCCATGCTGTTGACCCAGCAGATCTTATTGTCGCTGCCGTTCTGTCCCGCAAGGAGCTTCAGACCGGGGAGAAGGTGCTGGCTGACGAGGGTCTGCACGGTAAGGACCATAAAACGACCTCTCTTTCGACTATAAGTATATACCTATTGTACTACAAAAAAATGAAAAATCAACCCCAGAAAAACGACAAAATGTCCACCCGAAAAAAGAACGGGAGGAAAAAGTGTAAAATGAGAATATTGTGCAGTTTTTTAACAATTTTATGTCTACTGTTCCTGGGTTAGTTTAGGGCAACCGCCCAGCATGGGTGATGGATGCGGGAAAAGTCCATGTAAAAATCGACAAGATGTCCACCAAACAAGGCAAAAGGTGCATATTATGTCTCTTGAAAATGCGGGAGTCTTTTTGTACAATATACACAAAATAGGAATGTTATGGGACCGGCCCATTGCTCCGGTCTGCCGCTGCTGACATAACGTCCCGTTTTAATCATCAGAAAAGAGGTTGCAAGAATGGCTCATAAAGTATTGATCACAGAAGCTATCAACGAGAAGGGCATTGATTTCCTGCGCGGCCAGGGGTACGAGCTGGTCATGGGCACCGGCCCCAGCGAGGAGACCCTGCTGAAGGAGCTGGCCGGCTGTGACGGCGCGCTGACCCGCAACGGCAAGTTCACCCGCAAGGTGTTCGAGACCTTCCCCCAGCTGAAGGTCGTGTCCATGCACGGCGTGGGCGTGGACGGCATCGACGTGGACGCCGCCACCGAGCACGGTGTGCAGGTCACCAACGCCAACGACTCCAATTCCACCTCCGTGGCCGAGTACGCCATCTGCATGCTGCTGATGATGGCCAAGCACATGGAGACCTATGTCGAGGGCACCAAGGCCGGCAAGAAGGACGACGTCCGCAAGATCTACGGCAACGACGTCCGGGGCAAGACCCTGGGCCTGGTCGGCTGGGGCAAGATCGGCAAGAAGGTCGTGGACATCGCCAGCAAGGGCCTGGGCATGAAGGTGATCGCCTATAACCGCCACATCACCGAGAACCAGGAGCAGGACTTCGGCTATCTGACCCCCAACATGAAGGAGCTGTTCGCCAACGCCGACTTCATCTCCCTGCATCTGCCCGGCTCCGCCGCCACCCACCACATGATCAATGCCGAGCTGATCGGCCTGATGAAGCCCACCGCTTACCTCATCAACTGCGGCCGCGGCGAGGTGGTGGACGAGGCCGCCCTGATCGAGGCCCTGAAGGCCCACAAGATCCAGGGCGCCGCTCTGGACGTGGTGGAGACCAACCTGCCCGCCGATGACAACCCCCTGCTGAAGATGGACAACGTGATCGTCACCCCCCACACCGCCGCCTTCACCACCGAGGCCCTGGAGAACATGGCCTATCAGGCCGCCCTGGGCGTGTACGAGACCCTGGAGGGCAAGCCCGTCACCTTCCCCATCAACAAGCTGGGCCGCTGATCGTCCATACTGCCCCCGTCCGTCCCGGCGGGAGGGGGAGAGACCAGTCTTAGCCGGGAAATAAATGAAGGAAAGAGGCTTTTTACCATGCATATCAGAGTTTACGGTGTACAGCCCGACGAGATGCCCGCTTACGAGGCAGCCAAAGAGAAGTATGGCTTTACCTTCGAGTTTGAAAAGACTCCCCTCAGCGAGGAGACCG
>CAVJLQ010000159.1:3154-11281 GCA_963650435.1 Alloprevotella sp.
CAAGTAAATATCGTAAGTACCGTAAAAACCCGTTTCAATATCGAAGAAGAGAGGCTATTTTATCATGCATGTGAGAGTTTATGGCGTTCAGCCTGACGAGATGCCCGCTTACGAGGCGGCTAAGGAAAAGTACGGCTTTACCTTCGAGTTCGAGTCCACTCCTCTCAGCGAGGAGACCGCCGATCAGGTGAAGGGCTGCGAGGGCCTGATCATCCTGACCAACTGCCATGTGACCGAGCCCGTGGCCAAGACCCTGGCCGCCAACGGGGTGAAGTACATCGCCTGCCGCTCCGCCGGCAGCGACCATGTGGACTACGCCGCCGTGACCAAATACGGCATGAAGTGCGCCCATGTGCCCGCCTATGCCCCCGAGGCCATCTCCGAGCACACCGTGATGCTGGCTCTGGAGGTGTTGCGTCACGCCAAGCTGTGCGCCCGCAAGGTGGCCGAGGGCGACTTCACCATGGCCGGCCTGAAGGGCCGCCAGCTGGGCAACCTGACCGCCGGCGTGCTGGGCACCGGCCGCATCGGCCGGGTGACCATGTCCATCCTCAACGGCTTCGGCACCAAGGTGCTGGGCTGGGACCCCTTCCCCAATGATGCCGCCGCCAAGCTGTGCACCTATGTGGAGAAGGAGGAGCTGCTGAAGACCGCCGACATCGTCTTCCTCCACTGCCCCCTGACCGACGACAGCTACCACACCATCAACGAGGAGACCCTGGCCATGATGAAGGACGGCGCTGTGCTGATCAACACCGCCCGCGGCGGCCTGGTGGATCTGCCCGCCGTGCTGAAGGCCCTGGAGAGCGGCAAGCTCAGCGGCTTCGGCTTCGACGTCCACGAGAATGAGGTGGAGTTCGTCCGCAAGAAGATGCCCATCGACCAGATCCACGACCCCGTGTTCAAGGCCCTGCTCCAGCGGGACGACGCTATCTACAGCCCCCATGTGGCCTTCTACACCGACGCCGCCATCCTGAACATGATCGACGTCTCCCTGGACAACCTGAAGGAGTACGAGACCACCGGCAAGTGCCGCAACGAGGTCAACCCCCAGGGCTTCTGAGCCGGACCGGAAACGCGCCCCGTCCCGGCGGGCCGGGGCGCCCCAAAATGATCGAAAGAGGTGTTTTCCATGAGAGATATGGTCGCAGAATATACCAAGCGCCTTGAGCCGTCCGCCATCCGCGCCGTGCTGGACCGCGCCGCCGCCCTGCGGGCGGAGGGCCGTCCCATCGTCCCCTTCAGCGCGGGCGAGCCCGATTTCCCCACCCCCACCCCCATCAAGAAGGCCACTGAGCAGGCCATCGAGGACAACTTCAGCCACTACTGCTCCAACCGGGGCATCCCCGAGCTGCGCGAGCTGCTGGCCAAAAAGCTGAAGGACGAGAGCAAGGTGGAGTACGACCCCGCCACCGAGATCATCGTCACCAGCGGCGGCGCCGAGGCCCTGAACAACGCCATCCTCACCTTTGTGGGCCCCGGGGACGAGGTCATCGTGCCCACCCCCGCCTTCGTCACCTATAAGAATCTGGCCAAGTTTGCCGGCGGCGTGTTCGTAGACGTGCCCCTGCGGGCGGAGGATAACTTCCAGCTGAACGCCGACGAGATCGAGAAGGTCATCACCCCCAAGACCAAGATGATCGTGGTCAACAACCCCAACAACCCCTCCGGCGCTGTCTACACCCGCGAGACCCTGGAGAAGGTGGCCGCCCTGGCGGTGAAGTACGACCTGCTGGTGCTGTCCGACGAGATGTACAGCCGTCTGGTGTACGATGACGCGGAGTTCGTCTCCATGGCCGCTCTGCCCGGTATGCGGGAGCGCACCATCATCGTCACCGGCTTCTCCAAGACCTACGCCATGACCGGCTGGCGTCTGGGCTATCTGGCCGCCGACAAGAAGCTGTGCGACTGGATGATCAAGACCCACCAGTATTCCACCACCAACTCCCCCACCTTCATCCAGGTGGGCCTGGTCCACGCCCTGCAGGACCCCCAGACGGAGAAGGAGGTCCAGATCATGCTGGACGCCTTCGCCAAGCGCCGCAAGAATATCCCGTCAGAACATTCTGGCCGGTCTGAAGAAGATCAACGGCCTGAAGGTCATCGAGCCCAAGGGCGCCTTCTATGTGCTGGTGGACGTGTCCGGCACCGGGCTGACCGGCAAGGACTTTGCCATGCGCCTGCTGGAGGAGCACAACGTGGCTACCGTGCCCGCCATCGGCCTGGGCGACGCCTGCGGCGACTTTATCCGCATTTCCTACGCCGCCTCTGACGAGAATATCGTCCGGGGCCTGGAGAATATCGAGGCCTTTGTCAAGTCTCTGGGTGTGTGAACCGTTCGCTCAAAGCAGATCAAGATCCGCCGTCTCTCCGCCCTAACGGGCGGAGAGACGGCTCATTTTATGGTTTTATGGGAAGAAAGCTGCAGAGCGGAGCATCTTCAGATGCTCCGCTCTGCAGCTGAGACTGTCAAAAAAGTAGTGGAACGTAGAGATACGGGAAGGAAGATAGTTACGAAAGAAACCCAGGAAGGGTGTCTTTCGTTTTTGATCATAAGATTTTGAAGATTTGAAAAAGATTCAAAATCTTGCTCAGCTTGGCGAAAAGACTTTTTCGCCAAGCTGAGCCGCAGGGCGGAGCATCTTCGGATGCTCCGCCCTGCGGCTTTTGGAATGAGGTGAAATGGCAGATCAGGCGCAGCCTGATTTACAGCTTTTCCAGCAGGTACTTGGCGCAGTAGTCGGCCATCTCCTGATCCTCGGCCGCGCTGCGGCCGCCGACGCCAACGGCGCCGTAGGGCACGCCGTTCTTGTCAAAGAGCGGGGCGCCGCCGGGCACGCCGGTCACGTTGGGCAGCAGGAATTCAGAGGGGGCCACACCCATGTTGCGGCACAGCTCGCCGATCTGGGTGGAGGTGCGGCCAAACTGCGCGGCGGTGTAGGCCTTGCCCGCGGCCAGCTTGCCGCCGCGGGAGGGGGTGCCGTCCATCTGCAGAAGGAATACCTGATCGCCGGCCTCGTCAGCCACGCACAGGACGATGGGCTTTCCGTTTTCGCGGGTGATCTTATCCAGTACGTGGGCGGCCAGATCCAGGAACTGGGCGTGTGTGATCCTGCGGATCATAAAACAGCCTCCTTTACAGTCGTTCAAAGGACCGCGGGCGCCCCGGAGGGAGCGCCCGTCGGGCGGGGGAGAGGATCACTTCTTCTCGGGATACTCGTACCAGCCCTTGCCGGTCTTGCGGCCGTACTCGCCCTTGATGACCTTGTCCACGACGCAGAAGCTGGGCATGTCGTTGGGGTCGCCGCTCTCGGCGTAACGGTCGCGGCGGACATAGTAGTTCACGTCCAGGCCGGTCATATCCATCAGCTTGAAGGGGCCCATGGGGTAGCCCAGACCCTTTTCGCAGGCGGTGTCGATGTCCTCGATGCTGGCGATGCCCTTCTCCAGCAGGTTGCAGGCCTCGCGGGTCACAGCGGCGTTGATGCGGTTGGCAACAAAGCCCGCGATCTCCTTTTTCAGGACGATGGGGGACTTGCCGGTGTTGATGCAGAAGGCCTTGGCGGTCTCGATGGTCTCCTCGGAGGTCTTGGGGCCCCGGACCAGCTCGGTCAGCTGCATGACCAGGGCGGGGTTGAAGAAGTGCATATTCATCAGGCGGGCGGGGTTCTTTACCACGTCGGCCAGCTTGGAGCTGCAGATGTTGGAGCTGTTGGTGCCGATGATGGTGTCGGCCTTGACGACCTTGGACACGGCGGACAGGGTGTCCCGCTTGATCTGCAGGTCCTCCTTCACGGCCTCGATGACCAGGTCGGCGTCCTTCACGGCCTCCTCCAGGTTGGTGGAGTAGCTGATGTTGGCGGAGACCTTGTCGGCCTCCTCCTGGGTGATGCGGCCCTTCTCAACGCGGCCGGCCAGGTACTTGTCGGCCCAGGCGTGGGTCTTCTCCATGGCCTCGGGGCGGCGGCCGTACATCACGACCTTATAACCGTAAGCGCGGCCGGCCAGAGCAACATTCATACCGATCTGCTGGCCCATGGCGCCGTTAGCGCCCAGAACAGCAACGACCTTCACGTCTTCGATCTTCATGGTGATTCTCCTTTTTGTTGTTTGGCTCCCTTCTCCCCCCTCGGCGGGCGGGGAGGAGAAGGGGCAGAAATCAGGATCGGTCCAGACAGGGAAAACTCAGTCGCACATCTCGATCAGGGTAGCCATAGCCTGGCCGCCGCCGATACACAGAGTGGCCAGACCGATCTTCTTGCCGGTGCGCTTCAGGGAGTGCATCAGGGTGACGATCAGCCGGGCGCCGGTGCAGCCCAGGGGGTGGCCCAGAGCGATGGCGCCGCCGTTGATGTTGACCTTGGCGGGATCCATGCCCAGGTCACGGATGCAGGCCACGGACTGGGAGGCAAAGGCCTCGTTCAGCTCCACCAGGTCGATGTCGTCGATGGTCATGTTGTTGCGCTCCAGGATCTTCTTGGTGGCGTAGTAAGGACCATAGCCCATGATGGTGGGATCCAGGGCGGCCACGGTGATGTCGATGATGCGGGCCATGGGCTTCAGACCGGTCTCCTTCACCTTATCCTCGCTCATCAGGACCACGGCGGCGGCGCCGTCGTTGATGCCGCAGGAGGTGCCGGCGGTCACGGTGCCCTCGCTGCCGTCGTTGCGCTTGTTCAGGGGCTTCAGCTTGGCCAGGACCTCCAGCGTGGTGGTGGGACGGGGGGACTCGTCGGTGTCGAAGACGAACTCCTTCTTCTTCTCCTTCACGGTGACGGGGACGATCTCCTCCTTGAAGTAGCCGGCCTCGATGGCGGCGATGGCGCGGCGGTGGCTCTCAACAGCGAACTCCTCCTGCTCCAGGCGGGTGATGTTGAAGCGCTCGGCCACGTTCTCGGCGGTCTTGGGCATGCTCAGGCCGGGGCCATAGACGGAGGCGGGGCAGGCGGTGGAGCCGGCCTCGACATTGGAGTCTACCAGGGTGTTCTTGTTGCCGCCCCAGCGGGTGCCGCGGAGGTAGATGGGAGCGCGGCTCTCGCACTCGGTGCCGCCGGCCACGATCACGTTGGCCTCGTCCAGCCAGATCTGCTGGCAGCCGGAGTAGATGGCCTGCATGGCGGAGGCGCACAGGCGGTTCACGGTGAAGCCGGGCACAGTCTCGGGCAGACCGGCCTCCAGGGCCACCAGACGGGCGATGTTGGAGGCCTCGGTGCTCTGGCGGACCTCGCCCAGCATGACCTCGTCCACCATCTCGCCGGAGACGTTGGCGCGCTTCAGGGCCTCTTTGACCACCACGGTGCCCAGCTCATGGGCGGGAACGTTCTTCAGGGAGCCGCCGTATTTGCCGATGGCAGTGCGGCAGCCGCTCATGATGTAAACATTTTTCTTTTCCACAGTGTGTATCTCCTTTCACCTCATAAAAAGTCGAGCATACAGTGAGCACAGGCTCACACTGGTATATTATAGCATGATCTGTGCCAACTTTTGAAGAGAGCAAAAAACGTGTAAAAAATGCGGCTTTTGAAACGCGGGACGGGATAAAAATAAAAAAATGAAGAAAAGGAGGCCGGGCCGGCAGGAGAAACGCTTGTGTGAAGAAAAGAAAAAGTGTGAACTAAACACTGTGAACAGGAACGGGAAGGTGTGAATTCACACTTCAACGAGGGGAAGTGAGAAATAAAAAGCTGGCGTTTTGCGGGGGAAAACGGCGATTTTAAGGGCCTATGAGCGGCGCGCCGGGTGGAGCAACTTGGCACAAAGTATGCTTGTAATAAAAGCAGCAGCGTGCGTCCATTGTAAGAACCATATTCGCGAAGGAGGAAGCAGTGATCCTTATGGAATTTGAGAACGTTTTATATGAGGTCAAGGACGGCATCCTTTATCTGACCCTGAACCGGCCCGAGGCCCGCAACGCCCTGTCCCCGGAGATGTGGCGGGACATCACCGCCGCCGTTCAGGCCGCCCGGGTGGACGACAGCGTCCGGGTGGTCATCGTCAGCCACACCGGCGACAAGGCCCTGGCCAGCGGCGCCGACATCCGTGAGCTGCACGAGCGCTATTACATGCTCCAGATGCTGGGCACCGCCACCGAGGCCCTGCAGGCCCTGGAGAACCTGAACAAGCCCACCATCTGCGCCATCAACGGCTTTGCCCTGGGCGGCGGCTGCGAGCTGGCCCTGGCCTGCGACATCCGCGTGGCCACCAGCCGATCCAAGTTCGGCCAGCCCGAGGTCAACCTGTCCCTGATCCCCGGCGCCGGCGGCACCCAGCGCCTGCCCCGGCTGGTGGGCCCCGGCATCGCCAAGGAGATGATCTTCACCGGCAAGATCATCACTGCCGACGAGGCCAAGGAGATCGGCCTGGTCAACCACGTCACCGAGGACACCCACGAGGCCGTGCTGGCCGAGGCGGAGAAGATCGCCCGGAAGATCATGGAGAAGGGCCCCGTGGCCATTCAAATGGCCAAGCTGTCCATCAACATGGGCTGCAATGTGGACATGAACACCGGTCTGATGATCGAGCGCCTGTCCCAGACCATCGCCCTGAGCACCGAGGACCGCAAGGAGGGCACCCTGGCCTTCCTGGAGAAGCGCCCCGCCCAGTTCAAGGGCCGCTGAACGTACTTATCAACATATTCGACTGATAAATATCAAGGAGGAGTTTGTTATGAAACCTTTGGAAGGCATCAAGGTCGTAGAGCTGTCCACCATGCTGGCCGGCCCCATGACCGCCCGTATCCTGGCCGAGTGGGGCGCCGACATCATCAAGGTAGAGACCTTCAACGGCGACGCCTGGCGTAAGCAGGGCGGCACCACCATGTCCCCCACCACCCCCGACGCCAACCCCAACTTCGACATGCAGAACCTGAACAAGCGGTTCGTCTCTCTGAACCAGCGCACCCCCGCCGGCCACGAGGCCATGATGAAGCTGCTGGAGGGGGCCGACGTGTTCCTGACCAACTTCCGCGAGCAGGCTCTGGAGGGCATGGGCCTGGCCTATGAGCAGCTGAAGGACCGCTTCCCCCGTCTGATCCACGCCGCTGTTCTGGGCTACGGCGACAAGGGTCCCGATAAGGACCGCCCCGGCTATGACTACACCGCCTTCTTCTCCCGCTCCGGCCTGATGGCCGACCTGCCCCCCGCAGGCGCCGGTCCTCTGGTGCCCATCGGCGGCGTGGGCGACCACAGCGTGGCCGTGGCCCTGTCTGGCGGCATCGCTGCCGCCCTGTACCGCCGGGAGAAGACCGGCCTGGGCGAGCGGGTGGACGTGTCTCTGCTGCAGATCGGCAGCTTCATCGGCTCCACCGGCATCCTGAACGGCTTCAACGGCCGTAAGCTCCCCCGGGACCGCTACGACTGCGGCCACGCCGGCAGCAACACCTACCAGTGCGCCGACGGCGAGTGGCTGTACATGGCCGCCATCGACTACAAGAAGCACTTCCCCGCCTTCTGCAAGCTGATCGGCATGCCTGAGATCCTGGACGACCCCGACTACAACACCTCCGAGGCCTACTACAAGAACAAGGCCGCGCTGACCCACATCTTCGACGGCGTGTTCGCCCAGAAGACCACCAAGGAGTGGCACGAGCTGCTGGAGGCCAACGACCTGCCCCACGAGATCCTGCGCCACTTCAAGGACGTGCCCGACGATCCCCAGGCCATCGCCAACCACTATGTAAAGAAGTACGAGTACAAGGACGGCACCAAGACCGTGTTCGTCAACGGCCCCGTCCACTTCCGCTCCGTTGACCCCGAGAAGTTCGAGTACAGGATCTCCGGCCCCATCGGCCGGGATACCGCCGAGGTGCTGGCCGAGCTGGGCTATACCCAGGAGCAGATCAAGGCCATGTACGAGGCCCAGGAGGTCAAGTAACATCCGTCCCCGGGAGGAAATTGAATGTATACATTTGGAATCGACATCGGCTCCACCTCCAGCAAGGCCGTCATCCTGAAGGATGGCGCGGAGCTGACGGCCCACTGCGTCGTCCCCCTGGGCACCGGCACCATCGGCCCTGAACAGGCCCGGGAGCAGGTGTTCCGCCAGACCGGGCTCAAGCCGGAGGATATGGTCTACACCGTGGTCACCGGCTACGGCCGCATGAACTGCGAGTATGCCGACGAGCAGATC
>CAVJLQ010000159.1:11291-21185 GCA_963650435.1 Alloprevotella sp.
GAGCTGCCACGCCAAGGGCATCCACTTTCTGATGCCGGAGATCCGCACCATCATCGACATCGGCGGCCAGGACGCCAAGGCCCTGAAGATCTCGGACAGGGGCCAGCTGCTGGCCTTCCAGATGAACGACAAGTGCGCCGCCGGCACCGGCCGGTTCCTGGACGTGATGGCGAAGGTGCTGAACGTGGACATCAACGAGCTGGGCCCCCTGTCGGAGCGGGCCCAGCACCCCGTCAGCATCAGCAACACCTGCACGGTGTTCGCCGAGTCCGAGGTCATCTCCCAGCTGTCCTCCAATGTGCCCATTGAGGATATCGCTGCGGGCATCCACAACTCCGTTGCAAAGCGGGTGGCCGGCATGGCGCTGCGGCTGGGCCGGCCCGAGTCCCTCGCTATGAGCGGCGGCGTCGCCCTGAACATCGGCGTCGTCCACGCCATGGAGCGGGAGATCGGGTGCCCCGTCCATGTACACCCCCTGTGCCAGTCGGCGGGAGCCATTGGCGCGGCGGTGTTCGCATGGGAGAAATATTGTAAAAAGGAAGGAAAGAACGTATGAGCGAAACTGTGAATACCACTGCCGCCCCCGCCGGGGAGCAGGCCGCTCCCGCCCCCAAGCCCAAGCGCCCCAAGGCGAAGTCCCTGCTGATGATCGGCGAGCAGACCAATGCCCTGTTTGAGAGCGCCCGCCTGGCCAAGGAACGGGGCGAGAAGGTGGGCTGGTCCGCCTCCATCTTCCCCCAGGAGATCGCCGAGACCCTGGGCATCGTGGTGCTGTATCCCGAAAACCACACCGCCGGCATCGCGGCCCGCCATCAGGCCGACCCCTTCCTGCAGGAGTGCGAGGGCCCCCTGGGCTACTCCAACGACCTGTGCGCTTACGCCAAGCTGAACCTGGCCTACACCGCCGTGCTCAACGGCGAGAGCGAGGTGGAGCTGCCCGACGGCGGCAAGATGGTCAAGCCCGACTTCCTGCTGCTGACCAACAACATCTGCAACCAGCTGACCAAGTGGTATGAGAATCTGGCCCGCCAGCTGAACATCCCCGTGTTCTTCATCGACACCTGCTACAACCCCATGGACTACGTCACTGAGACCCGCGTGCGCTATGTCCGCGCCCAGATCGACCAACTCATCAAGGACCTGTGTGCCTTTACCGGCAAGACCTGGGACGAGGAGCGGTTCAAGGAGGTCATGCGGGTGTCCCAGCTGAACAGCTACCTGTGGGAGCGCGCCAACAACCTGATGGACCACAAGCCCGCCCCCATCGGCGGCTTCGAGCTGTTCAACTACATGTCCGCCATGGTGTGCAACCGCGGCAAGGACTCCACCACCGCCATCATGCGCCAGCTGAACGAGGAGATGGAGCAGCACATCAAGGAGGGCACCTCCACCTTCCCCGTGGAGGAGGAGTACCGCGTGTCCTGGGACGGCATCGCCTGCTGGCCCTATCTGAGCCACAACCTGCGCACCCTGAAGAAGTACGGCGTCAACATGGTGGCCTCCAGCTACGGCAAGGCGTGGGCCATCAAGTATGACGACCTGGACGGCATGGCCCGGGCCTACTGCTTCGCCTCCACCAACGGCGACAACGCCACCACCATGATGGGCCGCCGCATGGAGGCCCTGAAGCGCATGGACTGCGAAGGCACCATCTACCACGTCAACCGCAGCTGCAAGGTCATGGACTGCCAGATGATGGAGGTCCAGCGCCAGCTGTCCGAGATGGCCGGCGTGCCCTTCACCTCGTTCGACGGCGATCAGGCCGACTACCGCAATTACAGCGAGGCCCAGTTCGAGACCCGCATCCAGGGCCTGGTCGAGGTCATGAAGCAGAATAAGGAGGCTAAGAAAAATGGCTGATCTACAACAGAGCATTGCCCGTCTGCAGGGGGCCTGTGAAAACCCCAGAGCGCAGCTGGACTATTATCTGGGCCAGGGCAAGAAGGTCGTGGGCTGCTTTGCCCCCTGGGCTCCCGAGGAGCTGGTCCACGCCTCCGGCATGATCCCCATGGGCATGTGGGGCGGCCATACCGAGCTGAAGCTGGCCAAGAGCTATCTGCCTGCCTTCGCCTGCTCCATCATGCAGGCCAACATGGAGTTCGGCCTGAAGGGCGTCTATGACGGCATGAGCGCCGTTATCATCCCCGCCATCTGCGATACCCTGCGCTGCATGACCCAGAACTGGCGCTTCGGCATCAAGTCCATCCCCGCCATCGCCATCGTGTACCCCCAGAACCGGTCCAACCCCGCCAGCACCGACTATCTGGTCAGCGAGTACGAGACCGTTCTGACCCAGCTGTACACCATCACTGGCAAGATGATGAACGAGGACGCCCTGCATCAGACCATCGAGGTCTATAACGAGCACAACAAGGCCATGCGGGAGTTTGCCGCCGTGGCCAACGACCACCTGGATGTCATCACCCCCAAGGTGCGCCACGCCGTGTTCAAGAGCGCCTTCTTCTTCGAGAAGAGCGAGCACACCGCCATCGTCAAGGACATCATCGAGGGGCTGAAGGCCCGTCCCGTGTACAACTGGACCGGCAAGAAGGTCGTCCTCACCGGCATCATGTGCGAGCCCGACCAGGTGCTGGACATCCTGGCGGAGAACAACGTGGCCGTCGTGGGCGACGACCTGGTGCAGGAGTCCCAGCAGTTCCGCGCCGATACCCCCGAGAAGGGCGGCGGCGGCCTGAAGCGTCTGGCTCTGCAGTGGAACGAGCGGTACGGCTGCTCCCTGATCCACGAGCTGGGCAAGCCCCGCGGCGGCCAGCTGGCCAAGCTGTGCCAGGAGACCGGAGCCGACGGCGTGATCGTCTGCATGGTCAAGTTCTGCGACCCCGAGGAGTACGACCAGCCCTGGCTGGAGAAGGACCTGCGCAGCGCCGGTCATCCCTGCGTCAGCATCGAGATCGACCAGCAGAACGCCAGCTTCGAGCAGATCCGTACCCGCGTCCAGACCTTCTGCGAGTCCCTGTAAGTCTGTCCGAGCCCATAGAGATCCCCCGGAGGAGCCGCTGCTCCTCCGGGGGATCTTTTGCGTTTTGGGCCGCGGAGACAGGAATACCCCGGGGCCTGTCCTCATAGGATGGGAGAGAACAAGGACAGGCAGGGGGCGGAAGGATGAGAGCGTTTGAACAGGCGGCATCGGTGCTGCCTATGGAACTGCGCCGGCAGGCCATGGCACTCCCGGAGGGGGAGCGGGTCCGGACGGAGGAGCTGCGGCTGCGGTGCGGCTGGCCCATGACGGCGGTGCTGCCCGAGGGGGAGGTGCCCCTGTCCCGCCGGGCGGTGGTGCCGGAGGACCTGGAGCTGCTGCTGGAGATCGCCAGCCGCTCCTCCATCCACGCGGTGCTGCCCCAGCTGCGGGAGGGCTACCTCACCATCGAGGGGGGGCACCGGATCGGCATCTGCGGTACGATGGTGACCCAGGAGCAGCAGGTGCGGACGATCCGGGCCCTGTCCTCCGCCTCCATCCGCGTCGCGCGGCAGCTGCGGGGCACGGCGGTCACCGTCCTCCCCCGCCTGCTGGAGGGGGACAGGCTGTGCTCCGCCCTGATCGCGGCGCCGCCCGGTCTGGGAAAGACCACGCTGCTGCGGGAACTGGTGCGGTGCATCTCAGAGGGGGAGGGCGGCCCCGCCCTGCGGGTGGGGCTGACCGACGAGCGGGGAGAGGTGGCGGCCCTGTACGGCGGAGTGCCCCAGCTGGAGGTGGGCCGGCGGACCGATGTGATCGAGGGCTGCTCCAAGGCGAAGGGGGCCATGCTGCTGCTGCGGGCCATGAACCCACAGGTGCTGGCCATGGACGAGATCACCGCGCCGGAGGATGTGGACGCCCTGACCGCGGCGGCGGGCTGCGGCGCGGTGCTGCTGGCCACCGCCCACGGGGAGCGGGGAGGGCTGTCCGGCCGCCCCCTCTACCGCAGGCTGTTGGAGGAGAAGATATTCCGGCGCCTTGTGACCATCGGACGGGGCAGGGCCGGACGGGAATACGAGGTGAAGGAGCTGTGCTGAAGCTGTTGGGAGCGATCATGGCGGCGGCGGGGTGCGCCGGGCTGGGCCTGAGCCGGGACCGCCAGCTGCGGGAGGGCGTGCGGACCCTGGATCAGCTGATCCGGGGGCTGGCCCTGCTGGAGGGGGAGCTGGCCCTGCGGTGCCAGTCCCTGCCCCAGCTGCTGGAGGGGCTGGCCGGGCGCTGCGGCGGGGCGGCGGGGCAGCTGTTCGCCGCCTGTGCCCTGGGGCTGGACGACCCGGAACGGGCCGCCTTCTCCGCGGTATGGGCCGGGGAGGTGGACGGGCTGGAGGGCCTGTCCCCGGAGGGGCGGGACCTGCTGCGCCCCCTGGGCCAGTATTTGGGACGGTATGAGACCGCGCGGCAGTGCGGCGCGGTGGAGGAGACCCGAAAGCGGCTGGAGCTGCTGCGGGAGCAGGAGGGGGAGAACTGCCGCCGCATGGGCCGGGTCTATCAGGCCCTGGGGGTGACCGGCGGGGCTTTCCTGATGATCCTGCTGCTGTGAACGAAAGGGGGAGGTCTGCGTGGATGTGGATCTGATCTTTAAGATCGCGGCCATCGGGATCGTGGTGGCCGTGCTGAACCAGGTGCTGACCCGGGCGGGCCGGGATGAGCAGGCCATGATGACCACCCTGGCCGCCCTGGTGGTGGTGCTGATGATGGTGGTGCAGGAGATCGCCGACCTGTTCACCATGGTCAAGACCCTGTTCCACCTGTGATGGAGGTGATGGGGAAGATCGCCGCCGCAGCGGTGACCGCCGCACTGTGCGGGGCCGTGGTGCGCCGGGGCGCACCGGAGTTCGGCCTGCTGCTCACCCTGGCCGCCGGCGTGTGGATCCTGACCATGGTGCTGGACGGCCTGGGAGCGGCGGCGGCCATGGCGGAGCAGCTGGCCCGTCTGGCCCAGCTGGACGCCGCCGTCGTGGGCCCCGTGCTGAAGACGGTGGCGCTGGCTCTGATCACCCGGGTAACGGCGGAGGTCTGCCGCAGCGCCGGAGAGGGGGGCGTGGCCGCCTTTGTGGAGACGGCGGGGGCAGTGCTGGCCCTGACCGCCGCCCTGCCCCTGATGGGGGCGGTGCTGGCCCTGCTGGAGGAGCTGCTGTGAGGGGCCGGGCGCTGGCTGTGCTCCTTCTGCTGCTGGCGCTGACCGCCCCCGTGAGCGGGGCGGAGGAGGGCACCGCTTACGGGGCGGAGGAGCTGTTTCAGGCGGCGGAGGACTACGGCGTTTCACGGTCGGACGGCCTTTCCGGGGGAATAGCCGGGGTGCTGCGCGGGGCGGCGGAGGCGCTGGTCCCTCTGATCCGGGAGATGGCCCCCGCCGGGGCGCGGCTGGTGGCCGTGGCCCTGCTGTGCGCCCTGGCCCAGGGGATGGCCCCGGAGGGGGACAAGGGGGCGATGCAGGCGGTGGAGCTGGCGGGGGCGCTGTCCGTCACCGCGCTGGCCGTGGGCGACGTGGGGGCCATGATAGGGCTGGGGCGGCAGACGGTGGAGACCATGGACGGCTTTTCCTCCCTTCTGCTGCCGGTGCTGGCCGCCCTGACCGCCGCCACCGGCCAGGTGGGGGCGGCCGCGGTGCGCCAGGGGGCCACGGTGCTGTTTGCCGACCTGCTGATGAGCGCCATGGACGGGCTGCTGATCCCCCTGATCTACACCTATGTGGGGGCCTGCTGCGCCTGCGCCGCCGTGGGCAGCCCGGGCCTGAAAAAGGTGGCGGAGCTGATCCGCGGGGGCGTACAGGGGGCGCTGACCGTGTTCCTGCTGCTCTTCGTGGGCTGGCTCACCGCCAGCGGGGCCATCGCGGGGTCGGCGGACGCGGCGGCGGTGAAAACGGCGAAGATGGCGATCTCCCGGGCGGTGCCCGTGGTAGGGGGGATCCTGTCCGACGCGGCGGAGACGGTGCTGGCCGGCGCGGGGGCCCTGCGGGGAACCGTGGGGGCGGTGGGGCTGGCGGCGACGCTGGCCATCTGCCTGATCCCCTTCCTGCGGCTGGCCCTGCACTATCTGACCTATAAGCTGGCCGCCGCTCTGGCGGGGATGGTGTGCGATATGAGATCATGTAAACTGATGGACGACATCGGCTCTGCCTTCGGCCTGATCCTGGGCATGACCGGCGCCTGCGCCCTGCTGCTGCTGGTCAGCCTGATCGCCGCCGTGGCGGCGGCCGTCCCATGAGCGCCCTGCGCGCCTGGGTGCTGGGGGTGGCGGCGGCGGCCATCCTGGCGGCCCTGGCCCAGACCCTGATGCCCGAGGGGGCGGTGAAGCGGGTGGGAAAGCTCACCTGCGGACTGGTGCTGCTGGCGGCGGTGCTGCGCCCTCTGCCGCTGTTCGACCCGGGGGCGGGACAGCGCTGGCTGGAGGGCTATTTTCAGCAGGTGGAGCAGATCGAAGGCGGCCTGGAGCAGGACAGGCAGGAGCAGCTGAAAGCGGTCATAGAGGAGAAGGCGGCCGCATATATTCTGGACAAGGCGGCGCAGCTGGGCTTGAGCTGCACCGTCAGCGTGGAGTGCAGGCCGGACGAGGCGGGCAACCCCCTGCCGGCGGCGGCGTTCATCCGGGGGGCCGCCCCGGGGGACGCCCGGGACAGACTGTCCGCAGCCATCGCCGGGGAGCTGGGCATCCCCGTCCAGGAGCAGTATTTTGTACAGGAGGGAGCACCATGAAGCTGCAGTGGCCCGGTTTTGGAGAGCGGGGGCGTGGCCTTTGGAAGCGGTACGGTCCCATGCTGCTGGTGGCCGCTCTGGGTGCGGTGCTCATGGCCCTGCCCTCGGGGCGGGAGAGCGCAGGCGCCGCCGTCCAGGCGGAACAGCAGGAATTTGATCTGGAGGGCTTTGAGGAGAAGCTGGCCCGCACCCTGTCCCGCGTCAGCGGGGCGGGAGAGGTGGAGGTGGTGCTGTCATTGGACAGCGGCGGCCGCCAGATCCTGGCCCAGGACATTAAGCAGGAGGGGGAGCGGGTCACCCGGGACACCGTCACCCTGAACCGGGGGAGCGGAGGGCAGTCGGTGGTCCCCCTGCAGACCGACGCCCCCCGATTCCGGGGGGCGCTGGTGGTGTGTCCCGGCGGCGGAGACCCCCAGGTGCGGCTGGAGCTGCTGAAGGCGGTATCCGCCCTGACCGGCCTGGGGGCGGACCGGGTGTGCGTCTGTCAGAGCGGCGGATGAACCGGTGTGGATCAGTCATGGAAACATGGGAATAGGAGGAAGGAAAGCATGAAGATGGCAGGTCGAAAACGGGAGGGCGGCTCCCCGCTGTGGCGGCGCAACGCGGTGGTGGCGGCAGTGGCGCTGTTCGTATGCGCAGCGGTGTATCTCAACTGGAGCTATGGCAGGGAGGAGGCGGCGGGCAAGAATCTGGGGGACTCCACCCTGGTCAGCCAGAGTGACCCCCTGGTGGGCCAGCAGACCGGCGGGGCCGGGACGGAAGGGGGCCAGACTCAGGTGACCTCCGGCTATTTCGCCACCGCCCGCCTGAACCGGCAGCAGGCCCGGGACAGCGCCCTGACTCTGCTGCAGGATGCCGCCGCCCGTCAGGACGCCGACCAGACCATGCGGGATGAGGCCAACGCCGCCATCCAGACCATGGCCGACTACACCGTCACCGAGGCCCAGATCGAAAATCTGGTGGTGGCCAAGGGCTACGCCGACTGCGTGGCCTTTATCGGGGAGGACTCCATCAGCCTGGCGGTGGCCGCGCCCGAGGCCGGGCTGACCGATGCGGATACCGCCCGCATCGTAGATGTGGTCAATCAGACGGCGGGCTTTACCGCCGAGCAGATCAAGATCATCGAGGTGGAGTAAAAAAGTCCCCTGATCCGCAGGATCAGGGGACTTTTTTATTTTTGCTTTTCCCGGTTCAGGTGGGCGTTCACCCGCTGGATGAGCATCTCCATAGCCACCAGGTTGTGGCCGCCCTCTGGGATGATGATGTCGGCGCTGCGCTTAGAGGGCTCTACATACATCTCGTGCATGGGCTTTACCGTGGTCAGGTACTGGGTCACCACCGATTCCAGGCTGCGGCCCCGCTCCTTCACGTCCCGCAGGATGCGCCGCAGGATGCGCACGTCGGCGTCTGTGTCCACAAAGAGCTTGATGTCCAGCAGGTCGCACAGCTCCTGGTTTTGAAGAATGAGGATCCCCTCCACGATGATGACGGGGGAGGGCTCGATATGTACCGTCTCCTTGGAGCGGTTGTGGATGGTGTAATCGTAGACCGGGCAGTCCACCGCCTCCCCCCGGCGCAGGGCCTTCAGGTCGCAGATCAGCCGCTGGGTGTCGAAGGACTCGGGGGCGTCGTAGTTGAGCTTGCTGCGCTCCTCATAGGTCATGTCGTCGTGGGCAAGGTAGTAGTTGTCGTGATAGATGACGCTGACGTTGCTGGAAAAGCGGTTTTGCAGGGTGTTGGTGATGGTGGTCTTGCCGCTGCCGGTGCCGCCGGCGATGCCGATGGTGATGATGTCTCCCATGTGGATGCGCCTCCTGTCTTTTTTCGCCCCCTATTTTAGCACACACAGCGCGGAAGGGCAATTTCCTTTGGGGCATTTCCCGGAGAAAATTGAATTTTCCGTTTTCCGTTGTCAAATGCGGCCCCGTGTGGTACAATAGCCTCAAATGGGGCGTCCCGCTGCCCCGGCCGCAAAAGGAGCGTGACAGACAATGAGCGAGAACAAGGAGTATGTGACCCGCTGTGAGGAGCAGGGCAATATCTATATTTCCGAAGAGGTGCTGGCCGGCATCTCCGCCGCCGCCGCCCTGGAGATCGAGGGCGTCAGCGGACTGACCGCCAATCTTGGCAGCGATATTGCCGAGCTGCTGGGCAAGAAGAGTCTGGCAAAGGGGGTCTCCGTGAAGATGGAGGAGGATAAGGTGGTGGTCACCCTGTCCATCCTCATGGCCTTCGGCCACACCATCCCCGAGGTGGGCAAGGCCGTGCAGGAGGCGGTGAAGAACGCCGTCGAGTCCATGACGGGCATGGAGGTGGCCGCGGTGAACGTGAACGTGGCCGGCATCTCCCTTCAGCCCCCCAAGGCCAACCAGTAAGATGGCCTTAAACCCCAATACCCAAACAGTGAGCGCCTCCGGCCATATTGGCCGGGGGCGCTTGAGACTGTCAATAAAACAGCAGAGCGGATAGATACGGGAAGGAAGATAGTTACGAAAGAAACCCAGGAAGGGTGTCTTTCGTTTTTGATCATAAGCTTTCAGAACTTTTATAAAGTTCTGAAAGCTTGCTCAGTTTGCTGAAAAGACTTTTTCGGCAAAATTAGCGTCCCCCGGCCATATTGGCCGGGGGCTGTTTTTCTGCCGGAATGGGACGGGCCGCCCCGCGCATAGGCTGATAGGGAAAAGGAGGGGCGGCCATGGAAAACAGATTGGCTCAGCTGCGGTATAAAGAGGTGGTCAGCGTGTCTGACGGCAGCCGCTTTGGCTTTGTGGGGGACATGGAGGTGGACCTGGACACCGGGCGGGTGACCGCCCTGGTGGTGCCCGGGCGGCTGCGGCTGCTGGGCCTGCTGGGGCGGGAGGAGGACCGCTATGTCCCCTGGGACGCGGTGCGCCGCTTCGGGCAGGACATCATCCTGGTGGAGGAGGAGCCCCGCCCCCGGCTGGGGGAGCGCCGCCGGAGAAAAAGCGGATAAATAGGAAAAATTTCTGAAAGATCAAGGAAAAGATCCTTGCGTCCCGGGACAAACTGTGATAAAATACCATAGCATTACGCATGGAGACGGATGCTCCGCCCTGTGCCCTGACCCTTCAGGGTTGGCGGGGGAGATGATGTCCCCAGAGGGTAACAACTGAAATAACAGGAGGAAACAAACAATGGCAGTCGTATCTATGAAGCAGCTGCTGGAGGCCGGCGTTCACTTCGGCCACCAGACCCGTCGCT
>CAVJLQ010000160.1:0-3989 GCA_963650435.1 Alloprevotella sp.
CGGGGCTGCCGGCCAGACGATAGAAGATCACCGCTGCCTGTTCCACGGTCAGCAGGTCCTCCGCGCCAAAGCGGTCCTCGCCGCAGCCGGCGATCAGGCCCTCGGCCTGGGCCCAGCCGATGGCGGACCAATAGGGAGAGGTGATGTTCACATCCACAAAATCAGGGGCATTGTAGGAAAGACTGCCGGCTCTGTCATAGAGCAGCTGAATGGCCTCGCCCCGGGTGATAGGCTCCCGTTCTTTCTCCACCCATTCTAAGTGGATCTGATCGATGTAATAAGAGGTGGTGGCCTCAAAGCCGGAGTCCGTGCCGAAAATAAAGTAGACGTTTCCCTCCCGGTCGGCTTTGGCGGTCAGCCGGGTACGGAATACCTTCCATTCATACTGCCCGGGGGAGCGCGTCTCATCCTTTTCCATATTGCCCACAAGGGCCATATCGGGGCCGCCCTGCCCTTGGTTGCCCTTGTCGATGGTCAAACGGTGAGTGCCGCTCTCCGTGCGGCGGCTGGGCTTCTGGGTGGTGATGCCGCACTTTACAAAGACTGAGGACCCGGGGGAGCCGCCCACGCCGATCTGGCCGCCATCTACGTCGGTGGCGATCCTGACAGATGCTGTAAAAACATACTCCTTGTCGGCTGTGAGGCCGCTCAGAGACCGGAAACAGCCCATAAACAGGTCGTCACTGTGGTTGTTGCCAGACAGATAGAACCCTTTCCCGGCGCCTTCGATGGGGATGTCGCGGACGCCCCAGTCCAGTTCATAAAACTCGTCTGCATCCTTGCTGTCCGGATAGTCGGCAAAAATGGGAACGAAGCCCTGGCCGCCGTCCTGAAAATCGAAGTCCGCGCGCTGGGCGGATGGGGCCGCGGAAGCGGGCGCGAGCAGCGCAAGGGTGAGGGCCAGGGCAGAAGCCAGGGCCGCGAAAGATGTGTGTCTGCGTCTCATAAGTTCCTCCTGCGTGATGTAGTTCGGCCGATATGGGTTATGACGCGGGCCGGAGGAAAAGGTTCCCGCGCGCATAAAGTCAGTTATTCCGCATTCAGCTTTTCCGCCTGCTCCTCCAGCCAGCGGGCCAGGGCGTTCAGGTCGTCCTCGGCGCTGGCCTCCAGCAGCGGAAAGCCCTGGGTGGCCAGCACCTGGCTCAGCTCCAGGGTCAGGGGCCCCTTCCACAGCTGGACGCTCAGCTGGATGTGCAGGGGCTCATCGGGGTCTGCCTTGTCCAGCACGGCGGGCTTGATGAAGAACCGGGCCAGGCCCAGGCTGCCGTACCAGCTGTTGTCATTGAGCCAATAGGAGTAGGTGGGGATAAAGGGCATGTCCAAAGTGATCGCTCCTTGTTATGTGTGTTCGGCCCAGTCCAGAGACCGGCCCACGGCTTTGTGCCAGCCCGCCAGCAGGGCGCGGCGGCGCTCCTCCTCCATGGCGGGGACGAACTGCCGGTCCAGGGCGCGCACGGCGCGCAGCTCGTCCAGATCCTTCCAGAAGCCCACGGCCAGACCGGCCAGAAAGGCGGCCCCCATGGCAGTGGTCTCCCGGATGACCGGGCGGCATACGGGCTTGTTCAGGATGTCCGCCTGGAATTGCATGAGGAAGCCGTCCCGGCTGGCCCCGCCGTCCACGTTCAGCTGGGCCAGGGGGATGCCTGTGTCCTTCTCCATGGCGGCGGCCAGGTCATAGCTCTGATAGGCGATGGATTCCTGGGCGGCGCGGATGATGTGTTCCCGGCAGGTGCCCCGGGTGATGCCCACCAGCGCGCCCCGGGCGTACATATCCCAGTAGGGGGCGCCCAGGCCGGTGAAGGCGGGCACCAGATAGACCCCGCCGGTGTCCGGCACCTTGGAGGCGTAGTATTCCGCGTCCCGGGCCTCGCTCAAAAAGCGCAGCTCGTCCCGCACCCACTGGATCACCGCCCCGCCTACAAAGACGGAGCCCTCCAGGGCGTAGGAGACCTTGCCGTTCAGCCGCACGGCGATGGTGGACAGCAGGCCGTTCCGGCTGCGGTACAGCCTGTCCCCGGTGTTCATCAGCAGGAAGCAGCCCGTGCCGTAGGTGTTCTTGGCCTGTCCGGGCAGAAAGCAGGTCTGGCCGAACAGGGCGGCCTGCTGGTCCCCGGCGATGCCGGATACGGGGATCTCCGCCCCCTGGAACTGCACCGTGCCGTACACCTGGCTGGAGTCGGCCACCTCCGGCAGGATGTTCATGGGGATGTTCAGGGCCTGGCAGATGTGCTCGTCCCAGCACTGGCGCCGGATGTCGAACAGCATGGTGCGGCTGGCGTTGGTGCAGTCGGTGAGATGCACCTTGCCCCCGGTGAGCTTCCACAGCAGCCAGGTGTCCACCGTGCCGAAGAGCAGCCGCCCCTCCTGGGCCAGCTGACGGGCGTTGTCCACGTGGTCCAGGATCCACTGGATCTTGGTGGCGGAGAAATAGGCGTCGATGAGCAGGCCGGTGTGCTCCTTGATGTGCTCCACCAGCCCGGTGTCCGCCTTCAGGGCCTCGCACTGGGGGGCGGTGCGGCGGCACTGCCACACGATGGCGTTGTGGATGGGGCGGCCGGTGGCCTTGTCCCACAGAATGGTGGTCTCCCGCTGGTTGGTGATGCCGATGGCGGCGATCTCCTCCGGCTCGATGCCCGTCTGGGCCACGGCTTCGGTGAGGACGGAGTACTGGCTGGACCAGATCTCCATGGGGTCCTGCTCCACCCAGCCGGGCTGGGGATAGAGCTGGGTGAATTCCCGCTGGGCCATGCCCACGATGCGGCCCTGGCGGTCAAAGATGACGCAGCGGCTGCTGGTGGTGCCCTGGTCCAGGGCGGCGATATAGCGCTTCATGGGATACCTCCCTTTGCTCGAATTCCGATTTGTCCCTGTGTGTTCCGTGTCTGTGCAGGGCACGGGGCACAGGGAGCATCTCTATTATGCCAGAAAGGGCGGGGACTGTAAAGACACGGTTTTTTCGGCGGTGGCATAGAATGGGATGCGGCGCGGAGTATGGACTGCTCCGTCCGCGATCTATCGCGGGGCCAGCGCCCCGTTCAAAGGAGCTATGCTATGAAGCGTTATTATTCTTCTACCCAGTGGGAGGGGAACAGGCAGGAGCCTGTGACCGCCCAGCTCATGGGCGGCGGCTCGTCCTGCCAGGGGGCGTGCCCGCCGCCCTGTCCGCCCCCCATGCCCCAGCCCTGCTGTTGTCCTCTGCCCGGCGTAGGGCCCACGGGGCCCACCGGTCCCCAGGGTTATCCCGGCCCCGACGGTCCCACGGGACCCACCGGCCCCCAGGGCGTCGCCGGGCCCGCCGGCGCCACCGGCCCTGCCGGTGCCACGGGCGCCACGGGGGCAGAGGGGCCCACCGGTCCTGCCGGCCCGACTGGCCCTACAGGACCGTTATTATATGCACGACCGGAAAACAGCGCAGCGACGCGGCCTTCGGGGATCAAAAACAATGAAGCTCCTGAACAGAGCAGCACCAGCCGCCGGCAAGATGCCGGCGGCTGGTGCTTTTTGCCCGATTAGATGAGCTCTTCTTCCGTAAATCCTTGCCGGATCAAAAGCAGATGGATATTTTCCCGCAGAAAATCAATAAAACATTCTGCGATATGGGACGGAGGTGTTTTTTTGCTCCATGCAAGAACGTTGGTATAGGAGAGCTCCGGTTCGACTAAGGTCTTGAAGATCAGGTCATTTTGGCGATATACCGCCATCTTGGTGCAGAGGGACGGCGAGATCGAGACACCGATGCCATTGGACACCCTTGCAATATCGCTGCTGACAGAGCGGCTGTCATATAAATATCTGCGGGCACCGGGATCTGCAGCGGCGCGCCCGCCATCGACACCGCGGGCGACTTTGCCACCATGGTAAAGTTGACGCGGACCCTTGCGATCATACCAACAGTTGTGGTATTCTTATTAGTAAGCGTTCATGTGAAGAAAAATGAGGCGGATGCCTCCGGCAGCGCGGCCCAGATCAGGTGGAAGAGCGTATTCCCG
>CAVJLQ010000161.1:0-6628 GCA_963650435.1 Alloprevotella sp.
GTCTGCTGTCCCACCTTATTTGCCATAACGATCCCTCCCATACGGTCGGGTACAGTTTGCCCGGAAAAGAGAAAACTATCCCTGCCGAAGATCTGCGCACTTTGGGAAGATCGAATGGAAAGACATGGGGAGAAGGGACTGGAAAAATCCACAGATGGGGATTATAATAAACTTATATCCATCCCGGCGGGGTCCGGGGTACTGACGGAGGACGATCATGGATCCGAACAAGAAGCGTTTTATTGCCTATATCTGCCCCAAGTGCCGCCAGTCGGTGATCGTGGAGCGGGATATATTTGCTCTGGCTGCCGCCCCCAGCCGCATCAAATGCCCCTGCGGCAAGTCAGAGCTGACCATCGACTTTCAGCCCGACCAGGTACACATGACGGTGCCCTGTGTGTTCTGCGGCACCGACCACCGGGTGTCCTGCCCATCCAGGGCCTTTGCGGAGCAAAGGGCGCTGGCCTTCTCTTGCGGCGCCTCCGGGCTGGACTGCTGCTATGTGGGGGAGGAGGGCCCGGTCTATGCCGCCACCGCCCGGCTGGAGCAGGCCCTGGACAAGCTGGAGGGGCAGAAGGAGGAGGGGCGGGGGACCTTCCTGGACCCCGTGGTCATGGAGGAGGTGCTGTCTGAGATCAAGGACATCGCCGCCCGGAAAGGCATCTCCTGCGCCTGCGGCAGCACGAGCTGGACCTTCCAGCTGAATTACAGCTCCATCGACCTGATGTGTACCAAGTGCGGGGCCCAGGTGCGCATCCCGGCGGCCACCGCCGACGACATTGACGACATCTGCTGCAAAACCAATATTTTGATCCGGGGAAAGGAACAGTCATGAGCGACGTATTCGAGTATCATTTCACGGTCGGCGACCGGGACGCGGACGGCTTCGGCCTGTGCCGCGCCTCGGCCCTGCTGGGCTATTTGCAGGACGCCGCCGCGGGAGCGGCGGAGAACGGCGGCTTCGGCCGCCGGGCCCTGCTGGAGAAGTATGGGGCCTTCTGGATGCTGGCCCGCACCTGGTTCCGGCTGGAGCGCCCCCTGCGCTGGGGGGAGGAGTTCACCGTGCGCACCTGGCACCGGGGGGCGCACGGGGCCATGATGTACCGGGACTACGACATCCTGTCCGGAAGTGAGCCGGTGGGGGAGTCGGTCTCCGGCTGGGTGCTGGCCCAGCAGGAGAGCCGCCGGCTGCTGCGTCTGGGGGCCGTGGGGGAGATGGCCGCCAATCAGGGCGGGGAGCTGTGTAAAGCGGTCACCCTTGCCAAGCTGCGCCGCCCGGAGGATCTGCGCCTGCTGGAGCGGCGGCCCATGCACTACAGCGACGCCGACCTGAACGGCCATGTGAACAATACCCGCTATGCTGACTTTGCCTGCGACGCCCTGCGTCTGGACCGGCTGGAGCAGGAGGGGAAGTTCCTGTCCGCCCTGCGCTTGGGCTATGTGGCCGAGTGCCGCCCGGGGGAGACCCTGTCCATTCTGGAGGGGCCGGGCATGGGGGGCGAGAACTACCTGTGCGGTATGGACGAGACAGGCAAAACCCGCTTTGAAGCGGCCCTGCTTTTTGGTCAAAACCCTTCCTTGACAACGGAGTAGGGGCAGAGTATTATATCTCTAATACCCACTGGATCGATACCCCCGGTGTTCGTCTCCGGCAGGAGAGGCCGGGAAAGAAAAGGAGTTGTTGTGAATGGTCAATCAGGACGCGGCCCAGAAGTTCGTCAAGCAGGGCCTGACGTTTGACGACGTGCTGCTGGTGCCCGCAGCCAGTGATGTGCTGCCCGCCGACGTCGATCTGACGACCCATCTGACCAGAAAGATCAAGCTGAACATCCCTCTGATCAGCGCCGCCATGGATACGGTCACCGAGTACCGCATGGCCATCGCCATCGCCCGTGAGGGCGGCATCGGCATCATCCATAAGAATATGTCCATCAGCCAGCAGGCCGAGCAGGTGGATATGGTCAAGCGCAGCGAGAACGGCGTTATCACCAACCCCTTCTGGCTGGCCCCCGGCCACACCCTGGCCGAGGCGGATGAGCTGATGGCCAAGTTCCGCATCTCCGGTGTGCCCATCTGCGACAACGGCAGACTGATCGGCATCATCACCAACCGGGACATGAAGTTCGAAACGGACATGAACCAGCTGATCGACAACGTGATGACCAGAGACAACCTGGTCACCGCCCCCGAGGGCATCACCCTGGAGGAGGCCAAGGAGATCCTGCGCCGCCACAAGATCGAGAAGCTGCCCCTGGTGGACAAGGACTTCCACCTGAAGGGCCTGATCACCATCAAGGACATCGAGAAGGCCACGGTTTACCCCAACTCCGCCCGGGATGAGAAGGGCCGCCTGCTGGTGGGCGCCGCCATCGGCGCCACTGCCGACGTGCTGGACCGTGTGGCCGCCCTGACCGAGGCCGGGGCCGACGTGCTGGCCCTAGACTCCGCCCACGGCCACACCCAGAACGTGCTGGAGACCGTCAAGCGCATCAAGGCTCTGTATCCCGACGTGCAGCTGATCGCCGGCAACGTAGCCACTGCCGAGGGCACCCGCGCCCTGATCGAGGCGGGGGCCGACTGCGTGAAGGTGGGCATCGGGCCCGGCTCCATCTGCACCACCCGCGTGGTGGCCGGCATCGGCGTGCCCCAGATCACCGCCATTTATGACGCCGCCTGCGAGGCCGCCAAGTACGGCGTGCCCATCATCGCCGACGGCGGCGTGAAATACTCCGGCGACATCGCCAAGGCCCTTGCCGCCGGCGGCAGCGTGGTCATGCTGGGCTCTCTGCTGGCGGGCTGCGAGGAGTCCCCCGGCGACACCGAGGTGTTCCAGGGCCGCCAGTTCAAGGTGTACCGCGGCATGGGCTCTCTGGCCGCCATGAACCACGGCTCCAAGGACCGCTACTTCCAGCAGAACAACAAGAAGCTGGTCCCCGAAGGCGTGGAGGGCCGCGTGCCTTACAAGGGAGCCGCGGGGGAGACCATCTATCAGCTCATGGGCGGCCTGCGGGCCGGTATGGGCTACACCGGCTGTCACACAGTGGAGGAGCTGCAGAACAAGGCGCAGTTCATTCAGATCACCGCCGCCGGCCTGCGGGAGTCCCATCCCCACGACATCTATATCACCAAGGAAGCCCCCAACTACACCGTCAATCCCGGCTGATCGAAGCTGCATCAAGCCCCGTGTCCGTTCTGACGAACGGACACGGGGCTTCTTTTTCATACAAAAAAGCGGACGGCAGAAGCCGTCCGCTTGAAAAGCATTTTGCTCAGCCCACGCCCAGCTGGGTCCACAGGTCGTTGTACAGCGTCCGGGTGGCGGCGGGCAGGTTCAGGTACATCTCGCACTTGTCCAGGACCTCCTGGGGGGCGGCCATGACCTGATAGACCTCCTCGGGCAGCTCCTCGCCGGTCTGCTCCTGGTAATAGGCGGGGTACTCCTCCAGGGCAGTCTCGTTGGGGGAGGCGTACCAGATGTAGTCCATGTTCCGCAGGGAGGCCTCGGTGGAGCAGATGAAGTTGATCCACTCCTCCGCCTCGGTCTTGTTCTTGGCGTCCTTCAGCACGCACATGGCGTCCACGAACCAGTTGGAGCCCTCCTTGGGGATGACGTACTTCAGGTCGGGGTTGTTGTCATACATGGACAGATAGTCGCCGGCGTAGTAGGTGCAAAGGGCGGTCTCGCCCACTTCCATCTTGTCGTAGATCTCGTCCATAAAGAAGCCCTGATAGACACCGGCCGCCTTGGAAACGGCGATCAGGTCATAGGCCTCGCGGATCTGGGATTCATCGGTGGTGTTGATGGAATAGCCCAGGTACATCAGGGCGGTGGCGATGGCGTCCCGGGGATTGCCGATCATAGAAGCCATGCCCTCGTACCGCATATCAAACAGGGCCCCCCAGCTGTCGATCTCGTCGGAGATCATGGTGGGGTTATAAATGATGCCCAGAGTGCCCCAGGTGTAGGGGACGGAATATTTGTTGTCGGGATCGTAGACCAGATTCTTGAAGCGGTCAGAGATCAGACTGAAGTTGGGGATGTTGTCGAAATTCAACTCGGCCAGCAGGCCCTCCTCGATCATCTGGGCGATCATATAGTCGGAGGGCACGATCACGTCGTATCCGGAGCCGCCCATGGCGACCTTGGAGTACATCATCTCGTTGCTCTCGGCGGTCTGATAGATCACCTTGATCCCGGTTTTTTCCTCAAACAGGTCAAACAGGTCTTCGTCGATGTTTTCACCCCAGCCGCATACGACCACCTCACGCTGGCCGCTGCTGCCGCTGTTGCTTGTGCCGGCGTTGGACGCGGACGGATCGTCGTCCTTCATCGCGCAGCCGGACAGGAACAGGCCCGTCGCCATGGTGCAGGCGAGGGTCAAGGCAAGAATCTTTTTCAATTATCATTCCTCCTGACAGGGATTTTGGTATATCTCCAAGCGCAATGGCTTTGAGAACAGGGGAGCATCACTTCTTCTGTCTGGCCATGGCCTTCTCCTGGTGGGCCTGGCGCACGTTCACGATGATCAGCAGGGTGAGCACCGTGACGAACAGAAGGGTGGATACGGCGTTCATCTTGGGGCTGATGCGCCGCTTAGCCATGCCGTAGATGGTCATGGCCAGGGTGCTGGTCTTGGCCCCGGCGGTGAAGTAGGAGATGACAAAGTCGTCCACGCTCATGGTGAAGGCGATGAGCATCCCGTTGATGATGCCGGGCTTGATCTCCGGCACCACCACCTTCCAGAAGGCCTGCATCCAGGTGCAGCCCAGGTCCTGGGCCGCGTCGATCAGGTTCTTATCCATCTGCCGCAGCTTGGGCATGACGGACAGGATCACATAGGGGATGTTGAAGCTGATGTGGGCGATGAGCAGGGTGCCGAAGCCCAGAGCCAGCCGGGGGGCCGTCAGGCGGTAGGTGTTTTCCATCCAGGTGACGAAGCCGTTCCACCCGGCGAAGGCGGCCACGAAGAACAGACACAGGCTGACGCCGGTGACGATGTCGGCGTTCATCATGGGGATGTTGTTCACCGTCATCAGGGGCTCGCGCCAGCGGCGCTTCATGTTGTAGAAGCCGATGGAGGCAAAGGTGCCCGCCACGGTGGCGATGACGGCGGACAGCAGGGCCACCAGCAGGGTGGTGTACAGGGAGTTCATGATCTGGCTGTCCTGGAACAGCTCCACATACCAGTTCAGGGTAAAGCCGTTCCACACGGTGCGGCTCTTGGAGTCGTTGAAGGAGAACACGATCAGCACAAAGATGGGGGCGTACAGGAACAGGAACGCCAGCCCCATAAAGATCCGTCCCCAGATGGACGGGCGCTGCTTCAGACTCATAGGATCACCGCCTGTTCCTCGCCCTCACCGAAGCGATTCATAACAGCCATACAGATGACCACGACCACCATCATCACCAGGGAGATGGCGCTGCCCAGGTGGGGGTTATAGGCCGTGCCCACGAACTGCATCTCGATCAGGTTGCCCAGCAGCATCAGGTTGTTGCCGCCCAGCAGGCGGGAGATGGCGAAGGTGGACACCGCGGGGACGAACACCATGGTGATGCCGGACAGCACACCGGGCAGGGACAGGGGCAGGATCACTTTCCGGAAGATGCGGGAGGAGCCGGCGCCCAGATCCTGGGCCGCCTCCAGCAGGGAGTTGTCCAGCTTGACGATGACGGAGTAGATGGGCAGGATCATAAAGGGCAGGTAGTTATACACCATGCCCAGCACCACCGCCCCCTGGGTGTTGATCATGGGGAAGAACTGCATGTTGGTGCCCATGATATGGTTCACCAGGTCGATCAGGCCGATGGCCTTGAACAGCCGGTTCAGCAGGCCGGTGTTCTCCAGAATGGACATCCAGGCGTAGGTGCGCAGCAGGAAGTTCATCCACATGGGCAGCATGATCAGGGCCATGGCGATCTTCTGGAACCGGGGGCCCTCCTTGGCCATGAGATAGGCCACAGGGTAGCCGATCAGCAGGCACACGGCGGTGGACACCAGCGCCAGCTTGAAGGAGCGCAGGAACACCACGGTGTAGCTGCCCATCTGGGCGAAGTTGTCCATCGTGAAGCGAACAGCCTTTTCCCCGGTATCGGGGTCCACCACGATCTCTTGGGTAAAGGCGTAGACCACCATCATGATAATGGGGATGACGGTGAACAGGGCCATCCAGATCACATAGGGGGTGGCCAGCCAGGAGCGCTTACTCTTCATCTCCGCCCTCCTGATCCTCTTCCTCGGGATCGAAGGTGGCGTCAGAGATCTCCTCATACTCCTCGGAGTAAGAGGAGTAGTCCCCGAACAGCCCGGAGTACTGGCTCTTTTTCATAACGTGGAAGCCGTCGGGGTCGATCTTGATGCCGATGCGGCTGCCCACGGGGGACAGGTCGGTGGTCTGGATCAGCCACTTGAAGCCGTAGAAGTCCACGATGATGTCGTACTGCATCCCCTTGAAGGTCACGTTGGTCACGGTGCCCTTCAGCTGGCCCTGGTCCTCGGGGACGATGTCCACATCCTCCGGGCGGATGACCACGTCCACCGCCTCGTCAGGGGCGAAGCCGCCGTCCAGGCACTGGAAGCGCCGGTTGAAGATCTCCACCACGCCGTCGGAGCGCATGATGCCGTCG
>CAVJLQ010000162.1:0-5032 GCA_963650435.1 Alloprevotella sp.
CTTGTCCGGGCCGATCTTGTCCAGCTTGTCCACGGTGCGCATGATGTCGGCGGACTTCTCCGTCAGGCCCAGCATGGAGTAGAAGCCGTTCAGGATCTTCCGGTCGTTCACCCGGATCTGGAAGCGCTTCAGCCCCAGGGCGGTGAAGGCGTGGTAGATGATGGAGGGGATCTCCGCCTCGTTGCTGATGTCCAGCTTGCCGTCGCCGATCACGTCGATGTCCGCCTGATAGAACTCGCGGAAGCGGCCCCGCTGGGCCCGCTCGCCCCGGTACACCTTGCCGATCTGATACCGGCGGAAGGGGAAGGCCAGGCTGGCGTAGTTCTGGGCCACATACTTGGCCAGGGGGACGGTGAGGTCGAACCGCAGGGACAGGTCGGTGTCCCCCTTCATAAAGCGGTAGATCTGCTTCTCCGTCTCGCCGCCGCCCTTGGCCAGCAGCACCTGGCTGGCCTCGATGAGGGGGGTGTCCAGGGGGGTGAAGCCGTAAAGGGAGTAGGTCTGCTTCAGGATGTCCACCATCCGGTCGAACTGGGCCTGCCGGGCGGGCAGCAGCTCCATAAAGCCGGACAGGGTGCGGGGCTGTACTTTGGCCATAAAGGATCGTCCTTTCTGTTGATCTGAGTTGCCGGTCCGGGGGCAAAAAAACGCTCCCGTCCCCAGGTTTGGGACGAGAGCGTGAAAACGCTTCGTGGTGCCACCCAAATTCAGGCGCAAAGCGCCCCTTTGGCCTTCGTGCGGCGCGGGAAGGGGACCGCCCCCGTCTCCGGGGCCGCTGGTGGGACTGTCTTCGCCGGGGCCGCGGCCTGAGACCCTCGCAGCCAAGGGGCCTCTCTCTGTCGGGGGGCGTTCCGGTTACTCATGACCCGTCATCGCGGGAACGATGCTATGTTACACTGTTTTCGGGAAAAGGTCAAGGGGGTTTTGATGCCCGCCCTCGTCGCCGCAAAGTCCGCTGAGCTCCGTTTCCGCCGGGGCGGCGAAAACTGCGCCCGTCAAGCCTTCCCCTGGGGGAAGGTGCCCCAGCGCGCACGCTGGGGCGGATGAGGGGGCTTTCGGGCCGCTGGGGCCGACGCCCCCTGTCAGGGGGAGATGGCCGTAGGCCAGAGGGGGTAGGGATCAGCGGCCCCTACAGGATCATAACAACGGACCCAATGGGGCCCCCAACGTGACCCAGCGCAGCGGTCACGTTGGGGAGAGGACGAGCAAGGGAACGCAGCGAGGGATGCCCATGCCTGGGCGTCCCGAGCGTAGTGTACTTTGCGAGGACGATGTAGGGGCGGATGTCCTCATCCGCCCGTCCCTCCGCTCCTTACAGGGCGAAGGGCACGCGGTTGGGATTCATCACCTCGCGCCAGTCCAGGTCGCCCCGGGCCAGGCCGTGGATCAGCAGCTCCGCCGTGGCCACGTTGGTGGCGATGGGCACGGAGTGCTGGTCGCACAGGCGGCAGATATACATGACGTCGTTGTCCATGGTGTTGTCCTGGGGGGAGTTGAAGAAGAGCACCATGTCGATCTCGTTATAGACGATGCGCTGGCCGATCTGCTCGATGCCGCCGTGTTCGTGGGACAGGAACAGATTGACCTTCAGGCCGGTGGCCTCGGCCACCATGCGGCCGGTGGCGTTGGTGGCGCAGACGGTGTGCTTGGCCAGAACGCCGCAGTATGCGGTGCAGAACTGGACCATCAGCTCCTGCTTCTTGTTGTGACACATGAGCGCGATATTCATTGGTAATTCCTCCTGTCCAAACGGATGTAATGAGGTTTCGCTCTCGCCCTCCGCCCCTGTTCGGGGGAGCAGGGCCGGAGCAAAACCGGGTCAACGGAACGAAACGGGGCCCTCAGCGGATGCGCATGATGGGCACATGCTGCCCCTCCAGCCGCCGGGCGATGTTGGCGCAGGCCTCCGCCGCCCCCGGCCGTCCGCCGGGAGTGAGGGGTTTGCCCAGATTGGCCGCCAGCATGACCCGGGGATCCTCCGGCAGCACCCCCAGCAGGGGCAGGCCGGCGGCGTCCATGGCGTCGTCGATGGTGGCCTTCAGCTTTTTCAGCAGCTTGGGCTGGATGCGGTTCATCACCAGATGGACCTGCTCCAGATGGGCCAGCTCGGTGACGGTGCGCTGGGCGTCCCGCAGGGACGAGGCGTCGTTGGTGGCCACCACGATGGCCCGGTCGGCGTAGGCGGTGGCCAGCCGGAAGCCGGCGCCCAGACCGGCGGGGGAGTCGATGAGCACATACTGGTATCTGGCCCGGGCCTGGCGCAGCAGCTCCCCCACCTGGGCGGGAGCAAGGTCCTCCGGCAGGGCCAGGGGGGCGGTGAGCAGGGACAGGCCGGGCAGCGCGGGGTGAGTGACGGCGGCCCGCTCCAGGGGGCAGCGCCCCTGGGCCGCGTCGGTAAAGTCCATCAGGGCCCGGTCGCTCATCCCCAGGGAGATGTCCAGGTTGCGCAGGCCGATGTCCATGTCGATGCACAGCACGCTGCGCCCCATGCGCCCCAGCGCCGCGGCCACCCCTCCGGTGACGGAGGTCTTGCCGGTGCCGCCCTTGCCGGACGTAACTGCAATGACGATGCCCATAGCGCCCCCTCCTCAGCTTATCACCTTTTAGTGTAACATAAATCCCGACTTCGTCAATGGGTCATTTTGAAAATTTAACCAAAATAGCAGGTATTTTCTGTCAAATATGCCGGAAATATCCGAAAACGGGACCAGTCGCCCGTTAAGCCTTCCGCCCTGAGGGGGGAAGGCTGAACCGCCGCCCGCCAAGCCTTCCCCTGGGGGAAGGTGGCCATTCGGGGCCCCCAACGTGACCCAGCGCAGCGGTCACGTTGGGGAGAGGACGAGCAGCGGAATGAGTGAGTCCTGGCGTATACGCCGGGACGAGGGATATGAAGCTTGCGAGGACGAGCGGATGAGGGGGACGTGTACAGGAATAGGCACGTTCTTGCGGCACACCGTAGGGGCGGCCTTTGGCCGCCCGACGTTTAGAAGATAGAACGTTCCGCAGGTCAAGGGCTCCGCCCCTGCCGGCCCGACCCCTCCTCAGCGGGCAAACGCCACCCGATAGGTCCCCAGCACCTGCAGGCAGGGGATGGCGGCGGCGTTCTCCGGGGTGAGGGCCTGCCGGGGATAGACGGTGCGGGGCGGGGTGGGATAGGCGGGGAGGGTCTTGCCCTCGCTGACCCCGTGGGCCCCGCCGCGCCAGGCGAAGGAGCAGTCGCAGAACTCCTTGTTGGCGCTGATGATCTCCGCCGGGCGCAGCTCGGGGTCCTCCCCGGGGAAGAAGCAGCCGGCGTTGTCCTTTTCCGCCGGGCAGGAGCCCTGAACGCCCACTCCGGTGAAGGAGATGCGCAGCAGGGGCCACTGGAACACGGTGGTGCGCCCGTCCACGGTGAAGGGCACGTCCCACCACCGGCCGATGTTCAGCCAGCCCCGCAGGCCGCCGCGCTCCACGGGGGTGTTGAGCTCCACATACCCACGCTGTCCGTCCAGGATCTCGGCGTTCAGGCGGAGCACCGGCCGCAGAGAGGTGTACTCCGGGGGCAGCATGGCCCGCAGGCGGTCCTGCTCCACGGCGTAGGCCATAACGAATTGTTCTACCAGCATAGGTGTCCTCCTGTGGGCCGCTACAGCGGCTCTTTTTGGATCTTGGCCCACCGCCTGGGGTAGCCCTTCAGGGTGGGGGCCACCTTGCGGATGGTCACAACCCGGTGGACCACGTCACAGCCGGGGATGGGGCAGTCGGCGGTGTCCTCCACCCGGCCCCCCAGCAGCTTCACGGCGTGGGCGGCCCGGTCCAGCTCCTCGCCGCTGTCCACGCCCTTCATGGCCAGAAAGGCCCCGCCCACCTTGGCGTAGGGCAGGCACAGCTCGCTCAAAAGCCGCAGGTCGGCCACCGCCCGGGCGGTGACGAAGTCGAAGCTGTCCCGCCAGCCCTTCACCAGGGCCTGCTCCTCCGCCCGGGCGTGGACGCAGGTGACGCCGGTCAGCTCCAGCTCCTGGGCCACCCGGCCCAGCCAGTCCACCCGCTTGCCCAGGCTGTCCAGCAGGGTCAGCTCCAGCTCGGGGGCGAGGATCTTCAGCACCAGGCCGGGAAAGCCCGCCCCGGTGCCCACGTCGATCAGCCGCCTGCCCGCCGTGTCCCCCAGCAGGGGCAGCAGGGCGGCGCTGTCCAGAAAGTGCAGCCGGGCGATCCCCTCCGGCTGGGTGATGGCCGTCAGGTTCATCACGCGGTTCTGCTCCACCAGCAGGTCGGCGTACCGGCACAGCCTGTCCGCCGCCCCCTCCGGGGGGGCGATGTTCAGCTGGGCCAGGCCCTGGGTGAGTATGTCCTTCACGGCGTCAACCTCCGAAATTGCTCAGAAAGCCCGCCCAGGCCAGGGGGGCGGTGAAAAGGGCCAGGGCCCAGCACAGCACGGCCAGCAGCACGGCGGCCCAGCCCGCGGGCCTGCCCGTGGTGCGCCAGCTGACGATGGCTACCGCACCCAGACCGATCAGCCCCGGCAGAGCCAGGGCGGGGCCCAGGTTGCCCAGGGCGGTGCCGGTGTAAAAGATATAGGTGGTCATGCCCAGCAGCATGAGGGCGTACACCAGACCGATCCAGGCCAGGGTGCGCTTGACGGGGGAGGCGGGGACGAAGGGCTCCTTCTCCTCCTGCTGGGGGCGCTCGTCCTTGTCCCGGGACATCACTGCTTCTCCTTCAGCAGGTCGCGGATCTCGGTGAGCAGCTTCTCCTCGGCGGAGGGCTCGGGGGGAGCGGCGGGGGCCTCATCCTTCTTCTTATGCAGCTTGTTGATGGCCTTGAGCATGCAGAAGATGGCGAAGGCGATGATGATGAAGTCCAGCACCACGGCGATGAAGCTGCCGAAGTTCACCGCCACCTCGGCGGCGTCCCCCTGGGCGGCCTTCAGCACCCACTTCCAGCTGGAAAAGTCGATGCCGCCGGTGAGCATGGAGATCAGGGGCATGATGATGTCGTTCACCAGAGAGGTGGTGATCTTGCCGAAGGCGCCGCCGATGACGACGCCTACGGC
>CAVJLQ010000163.1:0-8523 GCA_963650435.1 Alloprevotella sp.
AGATACGGGAAGGAAGATAGTTACGAAAGAAACCCAGGAAGGGTGTCTTTCGTTTTTGATCATAAGATCATGAAATTTTGAAAAAATTTCATGATCTTCTTCAGCTTGTCGAAAAGACTTTTTCGACAAGCTGAACCGCCCCGCAAAAATTTTGCGGGGCGGTTTTGAAGGAGTGGATCACTCCGGCAGAGCCTCCTGCCGGGGCAGGAGATCGGTCATGCTGTGCAGACTGATCAGCAGGGTGGAGGTGTTGTGCAGCAGGGCGGAGGTCGCCAGGGGCAGCACACCGGCCACGCCCAGACAGATGAGCATGAAGTTGAAGCCGATGATGGCGCGGTAGTTGCCGTGGATGCGGCGCATCAGGGCGTCGCTCAGCTCCTTCAGAGTCAGCAGGGCGTTCAGGTCGTCGGCGGCCACGGTGATGTCGGCCACCTCCCGGGCGATGGCGGCGCCGTCGCTGATGGCGATGCCCACATCGGCCTCGGACAGGGCGGGGGAGTCGTTCACCCCGTCCCCCAGCATGATGACCCTGCGGCCCAGGGCGTGCTCGGAGCGGACAAAGGCGGCCTTGTCCTCGGGCAGCACCTCGGCCCGGTACTCGTCCACCCCCACCGCCTGGGCCACCGCCCGGGCGGTCTTTTCATTGTCCCCGGTCATCATCACCAGCTTGGTGATGCCCAGCTTCCGCAGCCCCGCGATGACGGCGGGGGCCTCTTCCCGCAGGGGATCCTTGATGCAGATCACCGCGGCCAGCACGCCGGAGATGGCCAGATACAGGTTGGAGAACTCCCCGGGGATGGCGTCGAACTTGTCCAGCTCGTCCTCGGGCACCACGCAGCCCTCGTCCTCAAAGACGAAGTGGTGGCTGCCGATGACCACCTTCTCGTCCCCCACGCTGCTGGAGATGCCGTGGGCCACGATATACTGCACCTGAGAGTGGCGCTCCTCGTGCCGCAGGCCCCGGCGGGCGGACTCGGTGACCACGGCCTTGGCCATGGAGTGGGGAAAGTGCTCCTCCAGACAGGCGGCCAGACGGAGCATGTCGTTCTCCGGGTACCCGCCGAAGGTGACCACCTGGGCCACCACGGGGGCGGCGTGGGTCAAGGTGCCGGTCTTGTCAAAGACGATGGTGTCTGCCTGAGACACCGCCTCCAGGAAGCGGCCCCCCTTCACCGACAGGTGATAGGTGCCCGCCTCCTTCATGGCGGAGAGCACCGCGATGGGCATGGACAGCTTCAGGGCGCAGGAGAAGTCCACCATCAGCACCGCCAGCGCCCGGGCGGCGCTGCGGGTGATCAGCCAGATCAGGGCGGTGGCCCCCAGGCTGTAGGGCACCAGGCTGTCCGCCAGGTGGGAGGCCTGGTCCTCCGTCTTGGACTTGAGCTTCTCCGACTCCTCGATCATCTTTACGATGCGGTCGTACCGGCCGCCGCCGGCGGCCTTGTCCACCAGGATGGTGCAGGAGCCCTCCTCCACCACGGTGCCGGCGTAGACATAGCCCCCCGCGGTCTTGCGCACGGCCAGGGGCTCGCCGGTGATGCTGGCCTGGTTCACCATGGCCTCGCCCCCCGCCACCTTGCCGTCCAGGGGGATCATCCCCCCGGTGCGCACGGTGATGCGGTCGCCGGCCTTCACGTCCCCCACGGGGACGAGAACGCTGCCCTGCTCCGTCTCCAGCCAGACCTTATCCACATTCAGGGCCATGGCCCCGGCCAGATCGGCCACGGACTTCTTGTGGGTCCACTCGTTCAGGGTGTCGCCCACGCCCAGCAGGAACATGATGGAGCCGGCAGTCTCGAAGTCGCCCCGCAGCATGGACACGGTGACGGCGGCGGCGTCCAGTACGGGCACCTGGATCTTGCCCCGCAGCAGGCAGTCCAGGCCCTCCTTGATATAGCGGACGGAGCGCACCGCCGTTATGGCCGTGCGCAGGGGCACGGGGAAGAACAGCTGGCTCACCGCCCGGCGGCACACCGCGAGCACCAGCTTTTCCTCATACTCCCGGTTCAGGGTGCGGCTGCTGTGCTCCGGGGCCAGCTCCGCCGCCTGCTCATAGGAGAAGCGGGCCAGGGCGGATATGACCTGCTCCCGCGGGCCGCGGTAGCAGATCACCGCGTCGCAGGTGCGGTCGTATACCGCCGCGGAGGTCACCCCCGGCAGCCGCCGCAGATAGGCCTCTAAAATGTCCGCCTGCAGCAGCGTCATGCGGCGCTGCTGCGCGTGGATGCGCAGGCGGCCGGCGCACTCATGCAGGATGGTGCATCTCATGGTTACTGGGCGTCCTTCTCCGCTTCGCCTTCGGCGGCGTCCTCCACCACCTCATCGGCGGTGGCCTGGCGCTCCTCGTTGATCTGCTTGGCGTCGGCCAGGATGTCGCCGGCGTTCTCGCGGATGGCGGTCACGGTGGTCATCACGCACTCCTTGGCCCGCAGCACGGCGGCGGTGGTGTGGGTATAGACCTTCTTGGCGTCCTTGCTGGACAGGACCTTCAGTCCGGCGGTGCCGAACAGGACGCCGCCCGCGAATGCAACAAATTTCTTACCGATCATGGATATTTCCTCCCAAATATTATTTTTTCAGGAACCCAAACAGTCCCTTTTTCTCCTGGGGGTGGGACGTGACGCTGCCGGCCTCATACCCGGTGGCGTCGATGGCGGCGCGCAGAGCCGCCTCGTCCAATGCCTGCTCGGACAGGATCACCGCCTGGCCCTTGGAGTGGGAGGCAGTCACCTTTTTCACATTGAACTTGCCGCGGATGGCGTCGCACACATGGGCCTCGCACATGCCGCACATCATACCTTTGACTTCTACGGTGGTCTCGACCATAAGTATCGCTCCTTGTCCAAAGTTGAAGCCGCGCAGAACGGGGATCTCCCCCCGGCTGAACCATTAGCATAATTCATTCAAAATCCGCTGTCAAGAGCAAAATTGTGAACTTTTGCGGCGAAAAAGTTAGCAAAAACTAACTTTGTGCACGATCGCCGTCCGCCCCGCCGGAACGGCCCCCGGGCGGCGTGTTCTCCCCTTGTGTTTTTGGCCGCAAGGGGCTATAATGCAGGTGGAACGCTGCGCCCCCGGGCGCAAATCGGGAATATAAAGGAGAACGCCATGACAGCCAACGAGAAAAAGCAGCTGATGGCCGCCGCCTGTAAGGTGCGCATGGGCGCCATCAAGGGCGTACACGCGGCCAAGGCCGGCCACCCCGGCGGAAGCCTGTCCGCCGCAGATCTCTTTACCTACCTGTACTTCAAAGAGCTGAACATCGACCCCGCCGACCCCAAGTGGGAGGACCGGGACCGCTTTGTCCTGTCCAAGGGCCACACCGCCCCCGGCCTGTATGCCGCCCTGGCCCTGCGGGGCTTCTTCCCGGAGGAGGAGCTGCTGACCCTGCGCCAGATCGGCAGCCGCCTTCAGGGCCACCCCAACATGAACACCGTGCCCGGCGTGGATATGTCCACCGGCTCTCTGGGACAGGGCATCTCCGCCGCCGCGGGCATGGCCCTGGCCGCCAAGTATCAGGGCCGCAGCTGCCGGGTCTACACCCTGCTGGGGGACGGCGAGATCCAGGAGGGTCAGGTGTGGGAGGCCATGATGTTCGCCCACCACTATAAGCTGGACAACTTCTGCGCCATCATCGACAACAACGGTCTGCAGATCGACGGCGACGTGGCCAAGGTCATGGACCCCTATCCCATCGCCGACAAGCTGCGCGCCTTCGGCTTCGCCGTGGCGGAGATCGACGGCCACGACTTCGACCAGATCGAGGCCGCCTTCACCCTGGCCCGGGGCACCAAGGGCGTGCCCTTCGCCATCGTCATGAAGACCGTGAAGGGTAAGGGGGTCAGCTACATGGAGAACAACGCCGGCTGGCACGGCAAGGCCCCCAATGACGAGGAGTATGAGACCGCCATGAAGGAGCTTTCCGCTCAGCTGGCAGAAGTGGAGGGGATGTAACATGGCAGACGTGAAAAAGATCGCCACCCGTGAGAGCTACGGCAACGCCCTGAAGGAGCTGGGCGCGGAGCACAAGGACCTGATCGTGTTCGACGCCGACCTGGCCGGGGCCACCAAGACCTCCATCTTCCAGAAGGCCTTCCCCCAGCGGCACTTCGACTGCGGCATCGCCGAGTGCGACATGATCGCCGCCGCCGCCGGCGCCTCCACCATGGGGCTGGTGCCCTTCGCCTCCAGCTTTGCCATGTTCGCCGCCGGGCGGGCCTTCGAGCAGATCCGCAACTCCATCGGCTACCCCCACCTGAACGTGAAGATCGGCGCCACCCACGGGGGCATCTCCGTGGGGGAGGACGGCGCCTCCCACCAGTGCTGCGAGGACTTCGCCCTCATGCGCGCCATCCCCGGCATGGTGGTCATGTCCCCCGCCGACGATGTGGAGGCCCGGGCCATGGTGAAGGCCGCCTATGAGCATGTGGGCCCCGTGTATATGCGCTTCGGCCGCTCCGCCGTCCCCGTCATCCACGACGAGGAAAGCTACCGCTTTGAGATCGGCAAGGGCGAGGTGCTGTGTGACGGCAGCGACGTGGCCATCATCGCCAACGGCCTGATGGTGAACGAGGCCCTGGAGGCCGCCAAGGCCCTGAAGGCCGACGGCATCTCCGCCCGGGTCATCGATATGGCCACCATCAAGCCCCTGGACGATGAACTGGTGCTGAAGGCCGCCCGGGAGTGCGGCAGGGTCATCACCTGCGAGGAGCACTCCGTCATCGGCGGCCTGGGCGAGGCGGTGTGCGCCCTGCTCAGCGAGCAGCTGCCCACCCCTGTGCGCCGCATCGGCGTCAACGACGAGTTCGGCCACTCCGGCCCCGCCGCCGCCCTGCTGAAGCAGTTCGGCCTGTGCGCGGAGCACATCGTGGAAGTAGCCAAGGACTTCTGCAAGTAAGGCAGACCCCAAAAGAAGGCCCCCGTTCCGTAAGGAACGGGGGCTTTTTGTATTTATTCCGCCTTCTGGCTGTCCAGATACTCGTCGTAGGTCATCTTCCGGTCGATCAGCTTGCCGTCGGCGGTGAAGTCGAACACCCGGTCACACACCGTCTGGATCAGCTGGTGGTCGTGGGAGGCCACCAGCACGTTGCACTTCACGGCCTCCAGCCCCTTGTTCAGGGCGGCGATGGACTCCAGATCCAGGTGGTTGGTGGGCTGGTCCAGCATGAGCACATTGGCCCCGGACAGCATCATCCGGGACAGCATGCACCGCACCTTCTCGCCGCCGGACAGCACCTTCACGGGCTTGTACACCTCGTCCCCGGAGAAGAGCATCCGGCCCAGAAAGCCCCGGAGATACTGCTCCTGGGGATCCTGGGAGTACTGCCGCAGCCACTGCACCAGGTTGTCGTCGTTGTCCTGGAAGTAGGGGGTGTTGTCCTTGGGGAAGTAGGAGAAGGTGGCTGTCTGGCCCCACTTCACCGTGCCCTCGTCGGGCTCCATCTCCCCGGCCAGGATCTTGAACAGGGCGGTGTGGGCGTTTTCGTTGTCGCCCACGAAGGCGATCTTCTCGTCGTGGCCCACGATGAAGCTCACCTTGTCCAGCACCTTCACCCCGTCGATGGTCTTGCTCACGTCGGTGACGAACAGGATGTCCTTGCCCACCTCCCGGTCGGGGGAGAAGCCAACCCAGGGGTAGCGGCGGGAGGAGGCGGGCATCTCCTGCACGGTCAGCTTGTCCAGCAGCTTGCGCCGGGCGGTGGCCTGCTTGCTCTTGGACTTGTTGGCGGAGAAGCGGGAGATGAACTCCTGCAGCTCGCGGATCTTATCCTCGTTGCGCTTGTTCTGGTTCTTGATCAGCTGCTGCACCAGCTGGCTGGACTCGTACCAGAAGTCGTAGTTGCCCACATACATCTTGATCTTGTTGTAGTCGATGTCCACGATGTGGGTGCACACGGTGTTCAGGAAGTGCCGGTCATGGCTGACCACGATCACAGTGCCCTCGAAGTCCAGCAGGAAGTCCTCCAGCCAGTTCACCGCGTCGATGTCCAGGTTGTTGGTGGGCTCGTCCATCATCAGCAGGTCGGGGCTGCCGAACAGGGCCTGGGCCAGCAGCACCTTCACCTTCAGGCGGGGATCCAGGGTGGCCATGTCGTTGTAGTGCAGGTCGGTGCCCACACCCAGGCCCTGGAGGATGCGGCTGGCGTCGCTCTCGGCCTCCCAGCCGCCCAGCTCGGCGTACTCCGCCTCCAGCTCGCAGGCCAGCAGGCCCTCCTCGTCGGTCATCTCCTCCTTGGCGTACAGGGCCTCCTTCTGCTTGCCGATGTCGTACAGCCGCTGGTTGCCCATGATGACCGTGTCCATGACGTTGTAGGCGTCGTAGGCGTTCTGGTCCTGCTTCAGCACGGACATGCGGATGTTGGGCAGCACGGACACCTCGCCGGTGGAGGGCTCCAGCTGGCCGGACAGGATCTTCAGGAAGGTGGACTTGCCGGCGCCGTTGGCGCCGATGATGCCGTAGCAGTTGCCCCGCAGGAACTGCAGGTCCACATGGGAAAACAGCGGGGTGCCGCTGTAGTTCAGGCTCAGGTCGGTGACAGTGATCATGGTGTTCTCCTTATCCGTAAAATACCCGCTCCGGCGGGAGCGGGAAGGTCAGTCAACCGGTATCTTATCACAGGCGGCGGGAAAAAGATAGGGTATTTTGAAAAAATATGGCCCGGGCGGCTGTGCCGTCCGGGCCATAGAGTGCAGTCTGCGGTCACTTTTTCTTCTTATACTTGTCGAAGAAGCCCTTCACGCCGCCCTCGGGGACCTCCTCCCCCATGGCGGCGGCGAAGGCGTGGAGGGCCTCCCGCTGCTCGCCGTTCAGGCTGGTGGGGACCTGGACCCGCACGGTGACGTACTGGTCGCCCCGGCCGCGGCCCCGCAGCTCCGGGATGCCCTTGCCCCGCAGGCGGAAGGTGGTGCCCGACTGGGTGCCGGCGGGCAGGGTGTACTTCACCTTGCCGTCGATGGTGGGGATCTCCAGCTCGGCGCCCAGAGCGGCCTGGACGAAGGAGACGGGCTGCTCGTACAGTATGGTGGTGCCGTCCCGGCGGAACTGGGCGCTGGGGCGCACCCGGATGCTGACGATCAGGTCGCCGGCGGGGCCGCCGTTCTTGCCGGCGTTGCCCTGGCCCCGGAGGGAGACGGCCTGGCCGTCGTCGATGCCCGCGGGGATGGTGACGGAGATGCGGCTGGAGCGCCTTACGCTGCCCGTGCCGCCGCAGGACTTGCAGGGGGTATGGATGATGCGGCCGGTGCCCCGGCAGCGGGAGCAGGGGGCGGAGCTGGAAAAGGCCATGCTGCCCATGCGCTGCTGCACCCGCACGGTGCCGGTGCCCCGGCAGTCGGGACAGGTCTCCGCCGTGGTGCCCGCGGCGCAGCCGGAGCCGTGACACTCCTGGCACTGCTCCGTGCGGTTCAGCTCGATCTCCTTCTGGCAGCCGAAGGCGGCCTCCTCAAAGGAGATGGTCAGGCTGGCCCGCAGGCTCTCCCCCCGCTGGGGGGCATTGGCCCGCTGCTGGCCGCCGAACCCGCCGCCGAAGCCCCCCCCGAAGAAGGAGCCGAACAGGTCGCCCAGGTCCACGTCCCCCATGTCGAAGCCGCCGAACCCGCCGCCGCCGGCCCCGAAGTTGGGGTCTACCCCCGCGTGGCCGAACTGATCGTACTTGGCCCGCTTGTCCTTGTCGGACAGGACGCTGTACGCCTCGTTCACCTCTTTGAACTTGGCTTCGGCGGTCTTGTCGCCGGGATTCATATCGGGGTGGTATTTCTTGGCCAGCTTGCGGTAGGCTTTCTTGATCTCGTCATCGCTGGCCCCCTTGGACAGGCCCAGGACCTCGTAGTAATCACGTTTTTGTTCTGCCATTGGTGTTCACCTCTTTAGACGCGGAAAGCGGCGGGGGCAAGCCCCCGCCCACCGCGCGATGGAAAATCGTGCCCGGAGCGGGACACCCCGCCCCGGGTACGGATCAAAGTTGAATCAAATTATTTCTTGTCATCATCGACGACGGTATAGTCAGCGTCCACGACATCGGGGCCGGCGTCATTGCCGCCCTGAGCGTTATTGCCGCCGGTGAAGTTGGCGCCGCCCATGTCGGGGCCGGGCTGGCCCTGGGCGCCGGACTGCTGATACAGCTTCTCGCTCACGGCATAGAAAGCCTTCGTCAGCTCCTCGGTGGCGTTCTTGATGGCCTGGGTGTCATTGCCCTTCAGGGTCTCCTTCAGCTTGCCCAGAGCGGCCTCAACAGGGGCCTTGTCGGAAGCGGGGATCTTGTCGCCCATCTCCTCCAGGGTCTTTTCGGTCTGATAGACCATCTGGTCGCCCTGGTTGCGGGTGTCCACCTCTTCCTTCCGCTTGGCGTCCTCGGCGGCGAACTGCTCGGCCTCCTTCACGGCCTTGTCGATGTCGTCCTTGGACATGTTGGTGGAGGAGGTGATGGTGATGTGCTGCTCCTTGCCGGTGCCCAGGTCCTTGGCGGACACGTTCACGATGCCGTTGGCGTCGATGTCGAAGGTGACCTCGATCTGAGGCACGCC
>CAVJLQ010000164.1:0-2169 GCA_963650435.1 Alloprevotella sp.
GCCGGAACTTCCATTGGACGCATCTGCTCTCCATCCTCAGTGAATGGTTCCCGGCGCTGGGGGCATGCCGCTCCGTCCCCCAGCGCCGCCACCGCCTGGGCCAGGGCCTCCGGCGTGCGGAGCAGGGGTTCCAGATAGTCGATCATACTGCCTCACCCCGCTTCATGGCCAGGAACCGTCCCTCGTCAAAGGCGGGGTTGGTCCAGCTTTCGCTGTCGGCCACCGGCTGGCCGCAGACAGAGCAGCGTTTTTCCTCCGCCGCCATGCGGCAGGCGGGGCACAGCCTGTCCAGTTCCTCCTCCCGGTCCAGCAGGGTGTTCACCAGGCACCAGAGGTAGTCGCTCTCCCGCATCTGCCTTGCCCGCTCCTCCGTGGGCAGGGCGCCGAACTGCTTCAGCACCCGCCAGCGCAGGCGCCCCGCCTGGTCGGAACGGAGTTTTTTTTTGCGTGTTCCAGCTCCTCCTCCGTCAGACTCAAGCCGGGATTCTCCTCCCGGTCAAACTGGCTCCACCGCCGGGCCAGGGCGGAGATCTCCTCCACCGTCAGTCCGGCCAGCACCTCCTGTCCGCTGTGGAACAGGGGCTTGCCCGGGGCCTTCTCCAGGGCCCGGGCAAGCAGGCAGGCGTTGGAGCACAGGGCCCGCTCCCGCTCCTCCTCCGCCAGAAGGGAGGCCGCCCGCCGGACCTGCATCACCTCAAGGGCGGACAGCAGCCGCAGGGACATGCCGTTTTCCAGTTCTATGCGGTCCCGCCGGGACAAAATGGAGTAGCCCACGGTCACACCCCCGTCTCGATCCGCTTGCCCGCCACCACGGTCACCTGCTCCAGCACCATGCTGCCCAGGGTGGCCGTCTCCTGGATGGCGCTCCACTGGCAGTGGGAGTAGATGATCTTCCGGTCGGGCTTGCAGATGACCAGAGAGAAGTCCTTCAGCTTGTAAAAGTCGATGCCGTCCCGGATGGCCGCGTCGGTGGCGTACAGCCGCTTCAGCTCCAGAACGTGCTTGGTCTGGCCGGGCACCGTGGCCACCGGCTCCGCCTCCCCAAAGGCCTCGATGGCGGTGCTGCTCTTGGTGGCCCGGGTGGAGTAACTCTGCACCACCGCCACCTTCACGCCGTCTACCTCAAGATAGATGTCGCTGCTGGTGGGAAAACCCGCAATGCTCATTTGTTCCCCTCCTTGTGTTGAGATCTCCCCGCCCGGACTCAAAGCCCTTCCGCAGGGCATCTTTTCCCCATGCAAGGGCTTTGCCCCTGCATCAGCTTGTCGAAAAAGCCCTCCCGCAGGGAGTTCCGCCGCCCGCAGGCGGCGGAATAAATTTTGATCCGTTTTTCCGGCGGCTCGTACGCCGGAAAAACACCTCTCATTGGAAACGGCCCGACTTTTCCGCAGGGATCGAGGGCTGTTTCCAATGCCTCCCTCTCCAAAGGGGAGCGGCAAGCCGCTCCCCTTTGGATCACACTGTGATGTGTGCCGTCAGCCAGATCTGGTTCAGCCCGTGGGCCGCGGTGAAGGAGAACTCCACCAGACACACGGTGGGATCGTCCTCCTTCTCCGTCACGGTCACGTTGTCATAGGCCGTGATGATCTCCCGGCTGAGCTTGTTCTCCAGCTCCAGCACCACCTGGGCCCGGATGGCCCCCCGGCTCTGGGGGGTGTTCTTGGCCCGGCTGAACTTGCTGCGCAGGGCGGAGCGGATGGACGGGATCACGTCGTCCACCACCAGGATGGTGGTCAGCTCCCGCCAGGTGCGGTCGCTCACCTCCCCGGTCTTGGTGCGGGTGGTGATGCCCCGCACCACGCTCACCGTGCCGGACACGCTCTCCAAGGGGGTCACCCCGCCCCGCACCAGCAGGTCGATGTCGTTGTCGCTGTACTGCTGGCTGACGCCGTTCAGGCCCCGCAGCTCCTGTCCCCCAAGGGGGACGGCGGGGTCGCCCATGGCGGCGATGGCCCCGCCCACGGCGGCGGCCAGGGCGACGCCGGAGTCAGCCTCCCCGCTGCTGCTCACCCCACCAGGGCCCACCAGCACCACCCGCTGGTGGTTCAGGGCGGCCGCCCGGGCGGTCAGCTGGCTCACCGTCTCTCCCGCCGCGGCCCCCACCACGGCGATGCGCTCCCGCCGGGCGGCGGAGGCGCTGTCCACCGAGGTCTTCAGCTTGCTGTGCAC
>CAVJLQ010000164.1:2179-7169 GCA_963650435.1 Alloprevotella sp.
GCTGTGCACCGCCGCCTCCCCGCTGTCGCACAGCATCACGCAGATGTTCTCCTCCTTCTCCAGAACGGCGAAGGCAGCCTCATATCCGGCGGCGGTGGCCGCCGCCGCAGCGATCACCCCGGCGGCCCCGTTCAGCAGGGCCAGGCGGATCAGCTCCGCCATCGTGCCGCCGGTGCCGAAGATGGTCAGCGCCTGCTCATAGCTGGTCACCGTATAGGCGGTGTTGGCCGCGGCCTTGGTGTTCACCGCCGCCAGACCCACCAGCCGCCCGCCGCCCCCGCTGACCGCGGCGGAGGCGTCGTAAGAGGAATAGACCCCCGGGCGCTCATGTGTTGTCACGCTCATTTTTCTTCCCCCCGAATCTCAAAATCAAGGAAGGCCCCGCCGGGCTCGGTCACGGCGTAGAGGTAAGTGTCGAACACCGCCTGGACGCTGCGCTTCAGCAGCCGCCCGGCGGCGTCCCGCCCCGTCTCGCCGCAGGATACCTCCCGCAGGGTCAGGCCCGCCGGGCCAGGCCCGCTGGGCCGTCCCCCGGCCAGGGCCTCCATCAGCTTGTCAAAGGCGGCCTGGAGCCCCGCCTCCCCCACAGAGGGCGGGGCATACAGGTCCAGGCCGAAGGTCAGCTCCGCCTTCCGGCCGTACAGCTCCTGCCACTGGCCGGAGTCGGCGTCGTACCGCTCCCCCAGATAGTCCTGAAAGCCGCTGGGCCCGGCGGAGCACCCCCGCAGGGACACCGCCGCCACCGCCCCGGTCAGCTTCTCCCGCTCCTTCACCGGCCAGGCCGCCGCCGCGGGCACCCCCTGCTTCGTCAGATACTCCGCCAGCTTCTCCCGGATGCGCTCCAGTCCCATGCTCATAGGTCCGCCTCCTTATCCTCCGGCCGCAGCACCGCCCACCAGTGGGAGGGTCCGCTCCCCGCCCACACCTGCCGGGCGGTCTCCACCGAAAATTTCCGGCCGTTCCAGACCACGCCGGTCTCCCCGGCGGTCAGGGCATTCTCCGGCGGCCCCAGATAGAGCCACCGCTCCTCCCGGCGCTCCCCCAGAGGGGAGGGCACCAGCTGGGGCTGCCGGTCCAAAATGGGCTGCACGAAGGCCCGGAGACTGACCGGCTCCCCCTCGGGGGCGGTCAGGGCGACCTCCTGCCCGAACCGGGCCAGAATGGCGGCCCACTCCCGCTCCATCATCCCGGCACCCCCTGAAAGTGGAACCCGCTGGGGGCAAGGTAGGGCCCCATCAGGGCCAGAGCCTCCCGCCGGCGCTGGTCCGCCTGGCCGGAGCGGCGGATGGTCACGCTCCCCGCCGTGAAGGAGGACACACCGCCCCCGGCGTCCAGGGCCGCCAGCACCAGCAGGGCGCAGGCCACGGGGAATGCGGTGCCGCAGTCCGCCGGGGCCGTCCCCGCCCGCAGCCGGGCGCGGAGGTCGTCCTCCGCCGCCCGGCTCAGTGCACTCATCAGCTCATCCGTCCCCTCGCCCCCCATGGCCCGGGCCAGGGCTGTGATCTGCTCCGTCATCACACGGACAGCACGCGGCTGGCTCCTTTGAAGATCTTGGAGAAGCCGCTGATGGTGGTGATGGCCGCCCGCTCCAGCTGGCGGTCGATCAGCTTGTCGTACTCCACGCTCACGTCCCCGGCCTTCACCAGCTCCAGAGCGTAGTTCTTGTCCAGGCCGATGATCTTGCCGCTGGGCACGGCGCTGGCCCGCAGCACCTGGGCGCCCATGGGGGTCACCAGCTTGCCGCTGCCGTGGAAGTCCAGCCCGGCGGCGCTGTCCTGCATCTGGGTCAGCTTCAGCAGCTTCACCATCATGTCCCCGCCCATGAGCAGGGTGTTCAGCTGATAGGGGTCGAACTCCTTCCAGAAGGACAGCAGGTCGTCATAGGCCAGGGTGCCGCTGGTGGCCGCAGCGGTAGTGGCGGCGGCGTTGTTGTTGCCGTCGCCGTTGACGATCACGTCGATGGCGTCCTCCAGATGCATCCGGCCGATCTGGGCGCCGATCTGGCGCAGGGTGACGGAGAACAGGTCCAGCTTCTGGAACCGGATGGCCTCGTAGGAGGCCACCAGCATCCTGCCCCGCTTGTTCAGCTTCACCAGGGTGTCCCGGGTCTTCACCGTGGTCTGGGGGATGGCCGCGCCCTCGTCCACCCGGCGCAGCTCATGCTCGTCCTGGCCGCCCTCGCTGGTGATGGAGCGGTAGTCCATGCCGCCGATCACCGTCTCGGTGGCGGTGATCTGGGGCAGGACGTTCTCCGCCTCCATGCCCACCTTCACCGCCCGGGCGATGTACTCGGGGAACAGCACGGCGGACTGGCTGGTGGCGAAGAACTTGTCCACCACGTCGCTGCCCGCCCCCTTCACCTTGATGTCAAAGCGCTTCAGCTGCCGCTGAAAGGCGTCCAGCCCCTCCATGGGGGTGCCTTTATACTGCTCGCTGGGGTCCTGGCGCTCCAGCACCTGGGTAAAGGTGCGGCCCGCCTCCTGATACATGCCCTTGTCCAGCTTTACGTCGTTGCACTGATAAGCCATACTTTTTCCTCCTCTCAATCACAGAAAGACCACGCAGGTCTTGGCCGTGGAGTCCACCGATACCACCAGCGTGCTCACGCCGCCGCTGGTGGCCTTTTTCACGCCGCCGCTGCCGTCGGCCACCAGGCTGACATAGCCCACGGTCTCGTCGCCGGCACAGCTCAGGGTGACAAAGCCCCGCAGCTGCACCCCGGCATAGCCGCCGCGCACGTTCAGGGCCACGCCGCAGAAGCTGTCCCCGGCGTCGCACTTGCTCACCTTGCCGTTGTCCGCCAGCTTCACCACATGGCCGGCGGTCACGCCGCTGGCCGCCTCGAAGGTAGCTACCTCCTGGCCGATGCCGTCAAAAGAGATCTTGCTCATTTCCTTCTCCTCCTTCAAAATTCCGTTCTATCCCCAATTCCCGGCCCCGGCCGGGAAACAGCGGGCTCAGATCAAAAAGGCCCGGTCGCGCTCCCGGTCCCGCTCCCCCTCCGCGGGGGCGTAGGACAGCTGGGTGCGCACGGGGTACTTCTCCGCCGCCCGGGCCTCAAAGCTCTGCTTCAGGGCCATGAGCTGCTGCCCGTCCAGCCCCTTCACCATGGCGGCGATCACCCCGGGCTCCAGCCCCTTGTCCGCCAGCCGGGCCAGACGCACCGTGTCCTCCCGCAGCTGCTCCAGACAGGCCCGGCCCAGGGCCGCCTGCTCCTCCAGCTGGGCCAGCTGCCGGGCGCTGTGTGGCCTGCCCTTCACCAGCTCCTTCAGACAGTCGGCCTCCGCCCCCCGGCCCTTCACCACTCCGGCCTCCGGCTGGGCGGGCACCGCCACGAAGGAGAACTCATAGGCGTCGGTGGCGTGCTCCAGCTCCACGCAGCACAGCTTTCCGTCATAGGTCTTGCCCACCTCGTGGCCGCAGCTGCCGTCCCAGGTCTGGCCGCATATGGAGCACACCCGGCGCTCCACGGCGCAGCCCACGCTGACCTCCTTCTTGATGCCCCCCTCGATCTCCCGGATCAGGCCCTCGTTGTCCGCGGTGCGCACCATATAGGCGTACCCCTTCAGCCAGCAGTAGGGCTCCCCCGTCCGGGTGAGTTTCTCCTCCTGCACCACCTCGGCGGCATAGATCCGGGCCGCCTGGCCCCTGGCCGACCAGCTGTGGTCGAACAGGCCGCTCTTGCCCACGAACAGCTCCGCCAGCTCCTCCAGGGTCTTCCTGGGAAACCGCTCCCCGTCCCGGTCCACCTGGTCGTCACACAGGCGCACGGAGAAGCAGTATACCTCCTCCGCCTTCATGGGCCTGCGGCTGAAGCGGCTGATCTGCTCCAGCTGCTCCTCCGTCACCGCCACGGTCTGGCCCCCCTGGGCCTGCTTTACGATGTCCATGTCCTCACTCCTCCCTCAGCTTCTCCGTCTGGGCCCGGTAGAGGCCGGCCCTGGCCTCCTCCACCAGATCCTGCAGATTGATGTCCTCCCAGTCCACCGCCACCTGCTGTCCAAAGCCGTGGAGGATCAGCCACAGCTCGCACAGGCGCTCCACCGCCGGCTCCAGGCTGCGGCGGATGGCGGTGATCTCGCTGGTCAGCATGTCCGCCTGCTGGGCGCTCATCCGCTCGGTGGACGACCAGGACAGCCCCAGCAGGAAGGGCGGGATGCCCGTCCGGGCGATCAGCTGCTCCAGGATCTGCCGCACGGGCACCTGACTGTCCAGTACCTGGCCCTCCGCGCCGATCACCCGGATGTCGATGTCCCCGGCGGCTACGAAATCCCGCACGCAGCCCTCCCGCCCCGCGGCCATGGCCGCCGACCACTCCTGGGCGATCTGGCCGCACCGCTCCTGGGCAAAGGGCATGTCCTGCTCGTCCAATTTGCACACCACGGCATACCGGGGGGTGCCCGCCCGCTCCCAGGTCTGGCCCACCGACTGGTAGATCTTCAGCAGGATCTCCGTCAGGAAGGGCATAGACCGCAGCAGAGAGGTGCCATAGGGTGCCTCCGCCTCCGGCTGGAAGGGGGTGTACAGCAGCAGCTCCTGCCAGGGCAGCTCCTCCGGCTGGCCCATCTCCCCCCGGGCGCAAAGCTTGAAGTCCAGGGGGCTGTCCCCCTCCTTGATATCCACCGCCCCGGGGTCGGCACACAGCAGGGCGGCGATGTCCTGCCCCTGGCCGTCCAGCACGATCTCGCCCACCCCTCGGCCATAGGTGAGCATATCGTCCAGATACCGGTCTAAAAAGGACTGGATGCCCCGCTGGCCCCGGCCGGTGTTCACCGTGCGCAGAAAGCAGTCCAGCCCCGCCTGTCCCCGCCGGTCGGCGCAGGTCACCTTCACCCCGCCGCACAGCCGCACCAGCTTCATCACCGCGGCGTCCACAATGGGCACCGCCTCCCGGATGGAGCGGTACAGGGCCATCTCCCCCTGCCCCAGGGGGCGGTACCGCTCCAGCGCGCCGAAGGGGTGGCTGCCCCCCTCCCTGATCTGAAGCCGT
>CAVJLQ010000165.1:0-14711 GCA_963650435.1 Alloprevotella sp.
CCGTATTGTTCTCATTAAAGCCGCCGGCGATGATGTCCGCCATGGCGTTGGCCGTATCCAGCGAGGTCAGGCACGGGATGGACAGCTGGAGGCACCGGCGGCTCAGGGCGATGTAGTCCTCCACGGTGGAGTCCATCAGGGCGCCGGTGTACACCACATAGCTGATGATCCCCTGCTCCAGCAGAGAGAACACCTGGTCAGAGTCTCCGATGCCCCGCACCTCTGCCACGTCCAGCCCCAGGCTGCGCACGGAGCAGGCGGTCTCCTCCGTGGCGTAGATGCGGAAGCCCAGGTCGTCCAGCTTCTTGGCCAGAGAGACGATCTCCGTCTGGTCGTGGGTGTCCACACTGAGGAAGACGCCCATGGTGCCGTCCGGGGCCTTCAGCCGCTTGCCGGAGGCCATGACACCCTTGAACAGGGCCTCGTTCAGGGTCTTGCCCAGGCCCAGCACCTCGCCGGTGGACTTCATCTCCGGCCCCAGGTAGGAGTTGGCGTCGGTGAGCTTCTCGAAGGAGAAGACGGGCACCTTGACAGCGCAGTAAGGGGGCGCGGGATACAGCCCGGTACCGTAGCCGGCGTCCTTCAGGGCCCCGCCCACCATCACGCGGGAGGCGATGTCCACCATGGGCACGCCGGTGACCTTGCTGATGTAGGGCACCGTGCGGGAGGCACGGGGGTTGACCTCGATCACATACAGGTCCCCCTGGTAGATCAGGTACTGGATGTTCACCAGGCCCTTGGTGCCCAGGGCCAGAGCCAGCTTCTCAGAGCAGTCGGCGATCTTCATCACCATCTTGTCGTTGATGCTGTACGGCGGGTAGACGGCGATAGAGTCGCCGCTGTGGACGCCCGCCCGCTCGATGTGCTGCATGATGCCGGGGATGAGCACGTCCTTGCCGTCGGAGATCACGTCCACCTCCAGCTCGGGGCCCATCATGTACTTGTCCACCAAAACGGGGTTGTCGATGCCCTGGGCCAGGATGCGGTCCATGTACAGGCGCACCTCGGCCTCGTTGTGGACGATGCGCATATTCTGGCCGCCGATCACATAGGAGGGGCGCAGCAGGACGGGATAGCCCAGCTCGTTGGCGGCCTGAACGGCCTCCCTCTCCGTGGTGGCTCCCATGCCCTTGGGGCGGTGGATATTGAACTGCTCCAGCAGCTTGTCGAAGCGCTCCCGGTCCTCGGCGATATCGATGCCCTCGGCGGAGGTGCCCAGGATCTGTACGCCGCTGCGGTCCAGGAAGCCGGTGAGCTTGATGGCGGTCTGTCCGCCGAAGGCCACCACCACGCCCACGGGCTTCTCCACCTGGATGATGTTCATCACATCCTCCTCGCAGAGGGGCTCGAAATACAGGCGGTCGGCGGTGTCGTAGTCGGTGGAGACGGTCTCCGGGTTATTGTTCACGATGACCACGTCATAGCCCAGCTCCTTCAGCGACCACACGCAGTGGACGGAGGAGTAGTCGAACTCGATGCCCTGTCCGATGCGGATGGGGCCGGAGCCCAGGACCATGACCACGGGCTTTCCGGAGCGCCGGAAGCCGCGGGCCTCGCACACGCCGGAGGAGACAGAGTAGAAATAGGGAGTCTGGGCGTCGAACTCCGCGCCGCAGGTGTCCACCATTTTATAGGAGGCCGGCTGGTGGGCGCAGGGCAGCCGCTCCGCCCCGGACAGGCGCAGCAGGGCCTTGTCGGGGTAGCCCAATGCCTTGCCCTTGTGGTACAGCTCCTCGGTCAGGCCGGCGGACAGCTGTTCCTCGAACTTAGCCATACCGGCCAGCTTATAAAGGAACCAGTTGTCGATGCGGGTGGCCTTGTGGATCTCCTCTACGGAGGCCCCGGCCTTCAGCGCCTCGAACACGGTGAACAGACGGTGGTCGTCCGAGATCTTCAGCCGCTCCTCCAGGAGCAGGTCAGAGATGGGGGCGGCGTTCAGGGTGTCCAGTGAGATCTCCGCCCCCCGGACGGCCTTCATCAGGGCCATCTCGAAGCTGGGGGCGATGGCCATGACCTCGCCGGTGGCCTTCATCTGGGTGCCCAGCACCCGGGAGGCCCCGGCGAACTTGTCGAAGGGCCACTTGGGCAGCTTGACCACCACATAGTCCAGGGCGGGCTCGAAGCAGGCGCAGGTCTTGCCGGTGATGTCGTTCTGGATCTCGTCCAGGGTGTAGCCCAGGGCGATCTTGGTGGTGATCTTGGCGATGGGGTAGCCCGTAGCCTTGGAGGCCAGGGCCGAGGACCGGGACACACGGGGGTTGACCTCGATCACCGCGTACTCAAAGCTGTCCGGGTCCAGGGCGAACTGGCAGTTGCAGCCGCCCACGATGCCCAGGGCGGAGATGATGTTCAGGGAGGCGGAGCGGAGCATCTGATACTCCTTGTCGGACAGGGTCAGGGCCGGGGCCACCACGATGCTGTCCCCGGTGTGGACGCCAACAGGGTCGAAGTTCTCCATAGAGCACACGGCGATGACGTTGCCCAGGGAGTCCCGCATGGTCTCGAATTCGATCTCCTTCCAGCCGTAGATGTACTTCTCCACCAGGATCTGGGTGATGGGAGAGGCGTCCAGGCCGCCCTTGGCCACCCTGGCCAGCTCCTCCTCGCTGTAGGCCACGCCGCCGCCCCCGCCGCCCAGGGTAAAGGCGGGCCGGACGATGATGGGGTAGCCGATGCGCCGGGCGATGGCCAGGGCGGTGTCCACGTCGTTGGCGATGTCCGAGGGGATGGTGGGCTCGCCGATGGCGTCCATGGTCTCCTTGAACAGCTGGCGGTCCTCCGCCTTGTCGATGGCCTCCGCATTGCTGCCGATCAGGCGCACATCGTGGCTGGCCAGAAAGCCGTCCTTGTCCAGCTGCATGGCCAGGGTCAGGCCGGTCTGGCCCCCCAGGCCCGCCAGCAGGCTGTCGGGCTTCTCCTTCTCGATGATCCGCTCCAGGGTGCGCAGGGTCAGGGGCTCCAGATAGATCTCGTCCGCCAGAGCTTTGTCGGTCATGATGGTGGCGGGGTTGGAGTTCACCAGCACCACATTCACCCCCGCCTCCTTCAGGACGCGGCAGGCCTGGGCGCCGGCGTAGTCGAATTCCGCCGCCTGGCCGATGACGATGGGGCCGGAACCGATCATCAATACCTTTTTGATGCTTTTATCCAGCGGCATATCAGCTCTCCCCCTTCATCAGCGCGAGAAAACGGTCAAACAGGAACTGGGTGTCGTGGGGGCCGGAGCAGGCCTCCGGATGGAACTGCACGGAGAAGGCCCGCAGTCCGGGGTAATCCACGCCCTCGCAGGTGCCGTCGTTGGCGTTGACATAGCGCACCCTCCCGTTCTTCACGCTGCCGCTCACCACGGCATAGCCGTGGTTCTGGCTGGTGATATAGGTGCGTCCCTCCGCCAAGTCCTTCACGGGCGGGTTGCCTCCCCGGTGGCCGTATTTCAGCTTGGTGGTCTGGCCGCCCTGGCTCAGGGCCATGAGCTGATGGCCCAGGCAGATGCCGAACACGGGGACCTTGCCCATGAGCTTGGCGATCTCGGCGACAATCTCGGTGTTCTCCGCCGGGTCGCCGGGGCCGTTGGACAGCATCACGCCGTCGGGCAGAAAGCTCAGCACCTGCTCCGCCGTGGTGCCGGCGGGGACAACGATCACCTGACACCCCCGCTGGCTCAGGCTGCGCCGGATGTTGGCCTTGGCCCCAAAGTCCATGAGCACCACCCGGAACTGCTGCTCCCCCTGGGCGGGGAAGAGCTCCTCCATGGGCACGGTGACATGGTCCACGGCATCCGTAACGGAATATCCCTTTACAGCATCAAGATCCTCTGGGATCTCGTCACAGATCACGGCGTTCATCACGCCCTGCTCCCGGATGATGCGGGTGATCTCCCGGGTGTCCACTCCGCAGATCCCGGGGACGCCCCACTGCTTCAGCCAGGCGTCCAGATCCCCCTGGCTGCGGAAGTTGGAGGGCGCATGGCACCACTCCCGCACCACATAGCCCTTCAGGCTGCAGCTGCCCTCAAAGTCCTGGGGGATGACGCCGTAGTTGCCGATCAGCGGGAAGGTCTGTAGGACGATCTGCCCGTAATAGCTGGGGTCGGTGAGGGTCTCAAGATAGCCGCACATATTGGTGGTGAACACCAGCTCCCCCACGGCGCTGCGGTCAGCACCGAAGGCCTCCCCCCGAAACACCGTGCCGTCGGCCAGGACCAAATAACGTTTCATCTGCTGTTCCCCCGCTCAAATGGTGGCCGCGATGACCGCCTTGATGGCGTGCATCCGGTTCTCCGCTTCCTGGAACACGATGGACTGGGGCCCTTCGAACACCTGGTCAGTGACCTCCATGTCCTGCCGGCCGAACTTCTCCCCCATCTCTCTGCCGATCTCAGTTTTCAGGTCGTGGTAAGAGGGCAGGCAGTGCATGAACACCGTGCCGGCCTTGCCGGTCATATCCATCAGTCTCTGGTCCACCTGATAGGGGGCCAGGTCCTGGATGCGCTGCTGCCATACCTCCTCCGGCTCCCCCATGGAGACCCAGATGTCGGTGTAGATCACGTCCGCCCCGGCCACGGCCTTGGCGAGATCGCTCTCAAAGGTCAGGGCGCCGCCGCTGGCCCGGGCCAGACGCCGGCACTGCTCCACCAGAGCGTGGTCGGGCCGGTAGCTCTCGGGACAGCAGGCGGTAAAGTTCAGGCCCATCTTGGCGCAGCCCACCATGAGGGAGTTGCCCATGTTGAACCGGGCGTCCCCCATGTAGACGAGGTTGATGCCCTTCAGATGGCCGAACCGCTCCTGGATGGTCAGCAGGTCGGCAATGATCTGGGTGGGGTGGAACTCGTCGGTCAGGCCGTTCCACACGGGCACCTTGGAATACTTCGCCAGCTCCTCCACCACGTCCTGCCTGTAGCCCCGGTACTCGATCCCGTCGTACATGGAGGCCAGCACCCGGGCGGTGTCCGCGATGCTCTCCTTCTTTCCGATCTGAGAGCCCTTGGGGTCCAGATAGGTCACCCCCATGCCCAGGTCGTACCCGGCCACCTCGAAGCTGCACCGGGTGCGGGTGCTGGTCTTTTCAAAGATCAGCACGATGTTCTTCCCCTCGCACAGGCGGTGGGGCACTCCGGCCTTCTTTTTTGCCTTCAGCTCCGCCGCAAGGTCGATCAGCCCCTGGATCTCCTCGGGGGTAAAGTCCAGCAGCTTCAGGAAGTCTCTGCCCTTCAAGCTCACAGCTCAGTCCTCCCCGCAGACGGCCTTCAGAACGGCCACCGCCTGCTTCAGCTGGTCAAAGGGGATGTTCAGAGGAGGCAGCAGCCGGACCTTATCCTTGGCCGTCAGGACGAGCACGCCCTTCTCCCGGCACTGCTCCACCACTTCAGCGGCGGACTTGATGGGCTTCACCCCGATCATCAGGCCCAGGCCGGACACGCTCTCCACGCCCTTCGCCCCGGTCAGCTGGCCGAAGATGTACTTGGACTTCTCCTCCACCTCTGCCATCAGCTGGTCGTCGATGCGCCCCAGGATATTCACCGCGCCGGCACAGGCCGCGGGGTTGCCCCCGAAGGTGGAGCCGTTCATGCCGGGGGTGAACACATCCTGTACTTTCTCCCCCAGCATGGTCACGCCGATGGGCAGGCCGCCGCCGATGCCCTTGGCCGTGGTGACCACATCGGGCTTCAGGCCGTACTGCATATAGGCGTACAGCTTGCCGCTGCGGCCGTTGCCGCACTGGACCTCGTCGGCCATGAGCACGATGTCGTTCTCCTGGGCCGTTTTCACCATGGCCGCCAGGAACTCCGGGGCAAGGGGCAGGATGCCGCCCTCCCCCTGTACGGCCTCGAAGAGGATGCCGGCCACCTTGGTGGTCTTTACGACCTCCTCCAGCGCCTCCGGGGTGGCGTCGATGTTCACGAAGCCCTGGGGCATGGGGCCGAAGTGCTGATGATACTTCTCCTGCCCGGTGGCGGCCAGGGTGGCCAGGGTCCGGCCGTGGAAGCTGTTGTTCAGCGTCACGATGGTATAGCAGTCGGCGCCCTTGTGGATGCTGGCGTACTCTCTGGCGGCCTTGATGGCGGTCTCGTTGGCCTCGGCCCCGGAGTTGGAGAAGAACACCTTCTTCATCCCCGTGCGCTGGCACAGCATCTGGGCCAGCTGGGCGCAGGGCTGGGTGTAGTACAGGTTGGAGGTGTGCTGGAAGGCGTGGAGCTGGGCGGTGACGGCGGCGATCCACTCCTCATCCGCCGTGCCGAAGCTGTTCACGGCGATGCCGCTGCCCAGGTCGATATACTCCTTGCCCGCTTCGTCCTTCAAAACAGAGCCCTTGCCGGAGACGATGTTCACCGGGAACCGGGCGTAAGTGTTGGCCACATATTCCTGATCCAGTTCAAAAACGTTCATGATCTTTCCTCCTTCTGAAACATGGTGCCGATGCCCTCGTCCGTCAGCGTCTCGATGAGGATGGAGTGGGGCACGCGGCCGTCAACGATAAACACTTTACTGACCCCGTCCTCTATGGCGTCCATGCAGCATTTCACCTTGGGGATCATCCCGTCGGAGATCACGCCCTGGGCGATCAGCTCCTTCGTCTTCTCCACCGTGATGTGGGAGATCAGGGTGGACGGGTCGTTCTTGTCCAGCAGCAGGCCGCTGATGTCGGTCAGGGCGATGAAGCTCTCCGCGTTCAGGGCCCCGGCCAGCTTGGCCGCCGCTGTGTCGGCGTTGATATTATAGGTATTGCCCTGCTCGTCGCAGCCCATGGTGGACACCACGGGGATATAGCCGGCGTCCAGCACATCCAGAATGGGCTGGGGGTCCACCTTGGTGATCTCCCCCACAAAGCCCAGGCGGGGATCCTTCTGCTTGGCCAGGATCATGTGGCCGTCCAGGCCGGACAGGCCCATGGCCTTGCCGCCGCAGCACTGCAGCAGGTTCACCAGGCTCTTGTTGATCTTGCCGCACAGCACCATCTGGGCGGCCTCCACAGTCTCCTGATCGGTGACCCGCAGCCCGTCCACGAACTGGGTCTCCTTGCCGATCTTGTGCAGCAGCTCGGTGATCTCCGGGCCGCCGCCGTGGATCAGCACCACCTTGACTCCGATCAGGTGCAGCAGCACGATGTCCCGCACCACTGAGCTTTTCAGCTCCTCGCTGACCATGGCGTTGCCGCCGTATTTCACCACTACGATCTTGCCCCGGTACTCCTTGATATAAGGCAGGGCGTGGACCAGGACCTGTGCCCGCTGGGCATTGGATAATGTCATCGCGTTCTTCCTCCTCTCAGGTGCGGTAATCGCCGTTGATCTTCACATACTCATAGGTCAGGTCGCAGCCCCAGGCCGTGGCCTGGGCGCTGCCGGAATTCAGCTCCACCAGGATGGTGATCTCCTTCTCCAGCAGCACCTGCTTGGCCTTCTCCTCGGAGAAGGGGATCCCGGCGCCGTTCTTACAGACCTCCACCGTTCCCGCGGCGGACCGGAAGGCCACGTCCACCTTGTGGATGTCCACGGGAGCGCCGCTGTAGCCGATGGCGCACAGCACCCGGCCCCAGTTGGCGTCCGCGCCGAACATGGCCGCCTTGGTCAGGGCGGAGCAGATCACGCTCTTGGCCACGGTCTTGGCGGCGGACTCCTCCGCCGCCCCGGTGACCGCGCACTCCAGCAGCTTGCTGGCGCCCTCGCCATCTCCCGCCAGGACGCGGCACAGATGGACGGTGACCGTATTCAGCGCCTTCATGAAGGCGTCGAACCCCGGCCCCTCGGCGGTGATCTCCTGGTTGCCCGCCATGCCGTTGGCCAGCACGGTCACCATGTCGTTGGTGGAGGTATCGCCGTCGATGCTGACCATATTGAAGGTGCTCTTGATGTCCGTAGACAGGGCCTTCTGCAGCATGGCGCTGCTGATGGCGCAGTCGGTGGTGAGGAACACCAGCATGGTGGCCATGTTGGGATGGATCATGCCGGAGCCCTTGGCGATACCCCCCAGCCTGCACTCTACGCCGCCCGCCTGGAAGGACACCGCGATCTCCTTCTTCACCGTATCCGTGGTCATGATGCCCTCGGCAGCCAGGTCGCTGTGGTCCCCCAGGCCCTGCACCAGCTCGTCCATCTTCGCCGCGATGGGGGCCACGTCCAGGGGCTGGCCGATGACACCGGTGGAGGCCACCACCACATCCTTGGGGGATATCCCCAGGGACTGGGCGGCGACGGCACACATCTCCTCCGCCACCTGGATGCCGTCAGCATTACAGGTGTTGGCGTTGCCGCTGTTGCAGAGGATGGCCTGGGCCTTGCCGTCGGCCACATTGGCCTTGGTCACGCTCAGGGGGGCGCCCTTCACCAGGTTGGTGGTATAGACACAGGCCGCGCTGGCCGGCTTTTCGCTAAAGATCAGGGCCAGGTCCCGCTTGGTATGGTTCTTCCGGATGCCGCAGTGGATGCCGTTGGCGGTAAAGCCCTTCGCGGCGCACACGCCGCCGTCAATGATCTTCATTTTCGTGTTCTCCTCTCTTAAAGCACCAGGCCCGTCTCCTCCGGAAGGCCCAGGATCAGGTTCATATTCTGCACCGCCGCTCCGCTGGCCCCCTTGCCCAGGTTGTCAAACAGGGCGGTCACGGTCATGAGCTCGTCATTCCCCGCTGGGATCAGCAGCAGGGTATCCTTCCCCGCCATGGCGTTTCCGTAGATCTTGCCGTCGATCACGCCCTGGCCGGCCTCGGCCACCTGCACCAGCTTCTGCCCCGCGTAGTGCTGGGCCAGGCACTGGCGCAGGCCCTCCGGTCCGTTTATGCCCTTCAGCTGGTCCGCGTGGAAGCTGACTGTGGTGGCCATGCCCTTGTAGTAGTCATCCACCATCGGGCAGAACACCGGGGCGTGGTCCAGCCCGCAGATCTTGCGCATCTCGGGCAGGTGCTTGTGCCCCTGTCCGATGGCGTAAATGGCCGGGCTGTCCATCTCGGCGGTCTTCTCCTGCTCATACTGGGCGATCATCTTCTTGCCGCCGCCGGAGTAGCCCGTCAGAGAGAAGCAGGTCAGCAGCGCATCCGGGGGCAGGACGCCCGCCGCCGTCAGCGGGTAGACGATGCTGATAAAGCCGCTGGCATGGCAGCCGGGGTTGGCGATCCGCTTGGCGTGGAGGATCTTCTCCCGGTGGGCCGCCGACAGCTCCGGAAAGCCGTAGGCCCAGCCGGGGGCCACACGGTGGGCGGTGGAGGTGTCGATGACCACGGTGTCCGGATCCTCTACCAGCTCCACCGCCTGCTTGGCCGCCTCATCCGGCAGACACAGGAACACCACATCCGCCTGACCGAACATGTCCCGGCGGCAGTTGGGATCCTTACGCTGCTCCTCCGGCAGGGTCAGGACCTGAATGTCCTTTCGGCTGCCCAGCCTCTGGTAGATCTGCAGACCGGTGGTGCCGGCTTTCCCGTCGATAAATACTTTTTTCATGTCGATCAGCTCCTTCTCTGTTGGCATCCTTGGCTCTGTAATATTTATGCATTTATACTACCACTATACGAATAAATATTCAATACATTTTTGCGCCGCTTTTCCATATTTTCCGTCTGAGACAAAACTGCATCCCCTGCCGCCGCCGGTTTTCGTCGATCTACTGTGATAAAGCAGACCTCCTCGGACGGAGAGCATAAAAATGCCGGACAGGAAAGATCCTGTCCGGCATTTTTTGTGCAGTTGTTCAGCTCCAGCTCTCCTCGATCTCAGAGCGCTTGGCCCGGGACATGAGATCGTCCAGCACATTACGGACGTCCCGTCCCTCATAGAGCACCTCATAGGCCGCCTGGGCGATGGGCATCTCCACCCCCGCCTTCCGGGCCAGGGCCCGGGCGTTGGCGGCGGCATAGTAGCCCTCTACCACGGCGCCGATCTCCTTCACGGCCTGCTCCACGGGCACGCCCTGGCCGATCAGGATGCCGCACCGGCGGTTGCGGGAGTGCATGGAGCAGCAGGTGACGATCAGATCGCCCACGCCGGCCAGACCGGTAAAGGTCTCCTTCCGGCCCCCCAGTGCCACGCCCAGCCGGGCCATCTCCGCCAGGCCCCGGGTCATGAGCAGGGCCTTGGTGTTGTCCCCGCAGCCCATGCCGTCGCAGCAGCCGGCACACAGGGCGATGATGTTCTTCAGGGCGGCGCAGATCTCGGTACCCACCTTGTCGTCACTGGTATACACCCGGAACCGGGGGTTCATAAAGGTATCCTGCACGAATTCCGCGATCTTCAGGTCGTCCGCGGCGGCCACCACGCCGGTGGGGATGCGGCGGCCCACCTCCTCCGCGTGGGAGGGGCCGGACAGCACCACCACGGGGCACTTATACCCCACCTCCTGCTGGATGACCTGGCTCAGGCGCATGGAGGTGTCCTTCTCGATGCCCTTGGACACGGACACCAGCACCGTGCCCTCGTCCACCAGGTCCCACAGCTGGGCGGCGGTGGAGCGCACAGCGAAGGACGGGGTGGCCATCACCACCAGGCCGCAGCCCTTCACGGCCGCCAGGTCGGTGGTGAATTTCAGCCCGTCGGGCAGGCGGACCCCCTTCAGCAGGTGGTTCTCCCGCTTCTCCCGCAGTTCGTTGCTCTCCGCCTCGTGGTAGGACCACAGGGTGACGTCATGTCCGTTCTCCAGCAGCAGCAGAGCCAGGGCCGTGCCCCAGCCGCCGCTTCCTACGACCGTGATCTTCATGGTAAAACCTCCGATTTTTCAGCATTTGTTCCGGCCGCTCAAAGACAGCCTTTTCCGGTGTCGAACTGCCAGGCAGTCCGAAAGGAAGGGTCACTTCTTTTTATGAAAGCTCAGCCTGCTCTCCGTCCCGGTGAGCAGACGGTGGATATTGCCCCGGTGCATGTACAGGATCAGCCCGCCGATCAGCAGGGCGAGCACGGTAATGATGCCGTCCCGGTACAGGATCAGGCTGCACACCGGGAAGGCCGCCCCGGCAAAGCAGGAGCCGAGGGACACATACCGGGTGAGCACCACCAACACCAGAAAGCCGCCCCAGACCACCAGGGCGATGCGCCAGTCGATCATAATGGCGATGGTGCCGCCGGACAGGATGCCCTTGCCCCCTTTGAAATGGAACATACAGGGGAACATATGGCCCAGCAGGCAGAATAGCCCCGCCCAGTATTTGAACAGCACCGCGTAGTAGTCCACCAGAGCCTGCTCCAGGGGAAAGTCCGGCATGATCCGCGGGTCGAACCGCCCGGCCAGCCACAGCGCGATCAGGATGGCCGCCACCGCCTTCAGCACGTCGCACAGGATGACCACAAGGGTCAGCGGCCCGCCGAAGGTGCGGTGGAAGTTGGTCAGGCCGGCGTTGCCGCTGCCGTGGGTGCGCACATCATCGTGGAGGATATACTTGGACACGATCACCGCCCCGTTGAAGCAGCCGCAGAAATAGGCGATCACCGCTGCCAGCCAGAACTCCATATGGCTCAAAACAAACCAGATCACAGCGCCCATATCACCCCTCCTGGTCGCCCTTCTGGCGGATGGTCATGCGCACGGGGGTGCCCTCCAGACCGAAGGTGGAGCGGATCTGGTTCTCCAGATACCGCTGATAGGAGAAGTGGAACAGCCGGGCGTCGTTGCAGAAGCAGATGAAGTGGGGCGGCCGGATGCCCGCCTGGGTCATGTAGTAGATCTTCAGGCGGCGGCCCTTGTCCGTGGGGGGCTGCACCCGGGCGGTGGCGTCGGCCAGCACCGAGTTGAGCATGCCCGTGGTGATCCGGGTGGTGGCCTGGTCGTTCACATAGTTGATCAGGTCGAACAGGCGGTCCACCCGCTGTCCCGTCAGGGCGGAGATGAACACGACAGGGGCGTAGGTCATATAGGACAGGTCCCGCATCACATCCTGGCGCATCCTGTCCATGGTCTTGCCGTCCTTCTCCACGGCGTCCCACTTGTTCACCACGATGATGCAGGCCTTGCCCGCCTCGTGGGCCAGGCCGGCCACCTTGGTGTCCTGCTCCGTGACCCCCTCCCGGGCGTCGATCATGATCAGGCACACGTCCGCCCGCTCGATGGCCATGGTGGCCCGCAGGACGGAGAACTTCTCCACCCGGTCCTCCACCTTGGACTTCTTCCGCATCCCGGCGGTGTCGATGATCAGGTACCTGCCCTTGGCGTTTTCAAAGTAGCTGTCCACCGCGTCCCGGGTGGTACCCGCCACGTCGGAGACGATGACCCGCTCCTCCCCCAAAATGCGGTTGGTCAGAGAGGACTTGCCCACGTTGGGCTTGCCGATGATGGCCACCTTGATGACGTCGTCGTCCTCCTCTTCCTCCTGCTCCGGGGGGAAATACTCAAAGCAGGCGTCCAGCAGGTCGCCGGTGCCGTGGCCGTGGACGGCGGAGACGGCGATAGGGTCGCCCAGGCCCAGATTGTAGAACTCGTAGATGTCCGGGTTGACGGTGCCCACCTGATCCATCTTGTTCACCGCCAGCACCACCGGCTTCTGGGAGCGCAGCAGCATATTGGCCACATCCTGGTCAGCGGCGGTCAGGCCGGTCTTGATGTCGCACACAAAGACGATCACCGTGGCCGATTGGATGGCGATCTCCGCCTGCTCCCGCATGAAGGACAGGATCTGGTCGTCGGTGCCCGGCTCGATGCCGCCGGTGTCCACAATGTCGAAGGTGCGGCCCCGCCACTCGCACTGGGCGTACAGGCGGTCCCGGGTGACGCCGGGGGTGTCTTCTACAATGGACAGCCGCTGACCGCACAGCTTATTAAAGAGCATGGACTTGCCCACATTGGGCCGGCCCACAATCGCAACTAAGGGTTTCAATTCCCTTCACTCCTTTTCTGCGGGGATCTTCTCCCCTTCTGTCTATCTTGTCCCCGGGTTGTACCGGTAATACTCGTCCTCGGGCACGGGCTTAGACACCTCCGGCGGCCCATTCTGGATGCCGCACATGGCGTCCAGCAGTTCGTAGCCGTCCTGGGCCACGGGCAGCACAGGCACGCCCAGCTCCCGTTCCACATCATCCAGACTCACATCGTCCAGGAATACCCGCTCGCCGGAGCGCAGCATGTTGGTGGGGATCAGCAGGCGGCGTCCCAGATCCTTCCCCTTCAACTGAGCGATCAGGTCACCCCCGGTGACCAGCCCGGCCACCGTGATGGTGCGGCCAAAGAAGTCGTTCTGAATGGCGTATACCTGCCCCTGCAGCTGCCCGCACTTCTCGCGGGCCATGCCCACCAGCTTTTCCAAAAAGGGAGCTGCGGAGACCCCGGTGGCGATGGAGAACGGGGTCCCGTTCTCCGCCATCTCCTCCGGCTCCATCAGCTTTAGCCCCCGGCGGAACTCCTCCGTCAGCAGCCGCAGCATGCCCACGCCGTTGTCCAGCTGGGTGAACTCCTCATAGAAGTCCTCCTCCGGCAGCTGGCGGCGGGCCAGGAGATAGAGCTCGTCAGAGCACCACACCAGCCGGGTGCCGGTCTTTTCCCGGTGCTCCCGCGCAAACTCTTCCACCTGATCCAGAACGGCCCCTGCCTCCTGCTGGGTGTAGGGCCGCAGGGGGTACAGGCCCTCCCGGTACTTTGTCACCCCCACGGGCACCACCGAGATGCTGTTCACCGCCGGGTACAGCCGGGCCAAATCTTCCAGTGTTCTGCGCAGAGCCGGGCCGTCGTTGATGCCGGGGCAGGCCACGATCTGGCAGTTCATGGTGATGTTGTGCCGGGCAAAGCGGGTCATGATGTCCAGCACCTCCCCCGCCCGGCGGTTTTTCAACATCTCCTCCCGCAGGGCCGGATCGGTGGTGTGGACGGAGATATTGATGGGCGAGATGCGCAGGTCGCAGATGCGTTGGATCTCCCGCTGGGACAGGTTGGTCAGGGTCAGGTAGTTGCCCAGGAGGAAGGACAGCCGGGTGTCGTCGTCCTTGAAGTACAGGCTGGGGCGCATCCCCTTGGGCATCTGGTCCACAAAGCAGAAGATGCAGTTGTTGGCGCAGGAGCGGGCCCGGTCCATGAGATAAGTCTCGAACTCAAGGCCAAGGTCCTCCCCCTCCCGCTTTTTGATGCGGACGGTGCGCTCCTCCCCCCCGGCGGTCTTCAGCTTCAGCTCCAGGCGCGGATCGTAGGTGTAAAACTTATAGTCCAGCACATCCACGATGGGGTGGCCATTCACATGGGTCAGGGTCTCCCCGACCTCCAGCCCCGCCCGCTGGGCCGGACTGCGGGGGTCGATCGATCGGATGACCGTCATACTCATACAGAGATCTCCTCCCGGGATGATCACATAACCGATTTATTTTACAATAGATCCGCGGCGATTGCAAGTCATTCCCGCTTTTTGCCCTGGATCGCCCGGCATCCCCCTCTTCGCCCGGGAGATCGCACCCTTTTCCGCTGTTCGCTCTCCCTTTCCGGCTCTCTGCTTTACATAATTGAAAACAGAACTTTTTTACCTTGTAAGGGTTTTCCACATTTTCCACACGCTTTTCCACCGTTTAGTTGAAAAACTTCCCCCTCTGTTTGAAAATACGCCCCTTTTATTGGCGCTTGCGATCCGCAGCCCGGCTTCAGTCCATCAATAACGCGGGGTTACATAATATCATTCCATGTCCCGTTTTCCGCTTTTGCGCGGGAGCGCCCGGTCTTTCCCCCTCCCCTCCGGAGCGCGGCAGCCGCTCCCAGCCCCTGTTCCCCCGCCCTTGCCGGCGGCATGGCGCGCCCGGCTCTTCCCTTGCGGCAGTAAGGAAA
>CAVJLQ010000166.1:0-5008 GCA_963650435.1 Alloprevotella sp.
GGCCAATATCGTGGCCGATGTGATCATCCCCCTGTCCGTCCGGGTGCCCCAGCTGATGGCCCCCGGCGGCGTGTTCCTGTGCTCCGGCATCATCGACAGCCGGGCCGACGAGGTGGCCGCCGCCCTGGCGGCCCACGGCCTGACGGTGACGAAGAGGCGGGAGAAGAACGGCTGGGCCGCGCTGGAGGCCCGGCTGAGCTGAAAACAGTCATCCTTGCGGAAGGAGGAAGAGAGCGCCATGGATCGGGCCATCGTCGTCCGCCCGGAGTTTCAGCCCGGGCGGCGGATCGTCGCCGTCAGCGATATTCACGGCAACCTGCCCTTCTTCCGCGGACTGATGGAGCAGGTGGGACTGTCCCGCCGGGACATTCTGGTGCTGGTGGGGGACGTGCTGGAGAAGGGGCGGGAGAGCCTTGCCCTGCTGCGGCATGTGATGGACCTGTCCCGGGATCACACGGTGTACTACGTCTGCGGCAACTGCGACGGCCTTGTCCTCCGCTTTTTCGAGACGGACGCCCTGGACGACCGCTTTTTCTCCTCTTACCTGCCCCAGCACCCGGAGTCCTGCCTGCGGCAGATGGCCCGGGAGGGGGGCTTTGATCAGACGGACGACCTGCCCCTGCTGCGCCGGCAGCTGCGCGCTGCCTTTCAGCGGGAGTGGGCCTTTCTGCGCGCCATGCCCACCATCGTGGAGACGGAGCACCTGGTGTTCGTCCACGGGGGCGTGCCCTCCCTTCAGGGGATGGAGGGGCTGGAGCGCTGGTCGTGCATGAAAAACGACGACTTTCTGGGTCAGGGATATTCCTTTGACAAGTGGGTCATCGTGGGCCACTGGCCGGTGACCCTGTATGACCCCAAGATCCCCTCCGCCGCCCCCCTGTTTGAGCGGCGGCGGAAGATCATCTCCATCGACGGCGGCTGTGTGCTGAAGCTGGACGGCCAGCTCAACGCCCTGATCCTGCCGGAGGAGGGGTCAGAGGACTTCTCCTGGCAGGCCTATGACGGCCTGCCCCAGATCACCGCTCTGGACGGGCAGGAGGCGAGTGCCGACTCCGTGAACATCCGCTGGGGCCGCAGCGCCCTGGAGCTGGTGCGGCAGGGGGAGGAGACCTCTCTCTGCCGCCATCTGGAGAGCGGCCGGGTGCTGCCCATCCTGAACACCTACCTGCGCCGCACAGGGGATAAGCTGTGGTGCGAGGACTCCACCGACTACGCCCTGCCCGTGGCGCCGGGGGACAGGCTGTCTCTTGTGGCGCGGACGGAGAAGAGCGGGCTTTTATGCAAGAAGAACGGCGTGACCGGCTGGTATTACGGCCGGACCGCTGGGAATAATACCCCGGAATGAGGAAACGATACAGATATGCTGAATTTTCAACTGTTGCAATTAGAGGACCTGCCCCGGCTGCGGCCGTACTTCAAGTACAGCGGCAGCCGCATCTGTGATACCACCCCCGGGGCCGTTGTCCTGTGGCGGGATCTGTACCGCACGGAGTGGGCCATTTACGACGGATCTCTGTACTTTAAGGTGTACTACCCCGGCAAGGGGGACACCTTTGCCCTGCCCCTGGGGGGCGGCCGGCCGGAGCACTACCGCCAGATCGCGGAGTACTGCCGCCGCCGGGATATGCCCCTGCACTTCTATCCCATCCCCAAGGACGAGCTGGACCGGCTGCTCCAGTTCTTCCCGGGCAGCACGGCCGAGCCTGACCGGGACTCCTTCGACTACCTGTACCGGGCGGAGGACCTGATGTACTTCAAGGGCAAGAGGTTCAGCGGCCAGCGCAACCATGTGAACAAATTCCTGAAGACCTACGGCAACTGGGCCTTCCGGGCCATCGCCAAGGAGGATGTGCCCGCCCTGCACGCCTTCCTGGACAGGTATCTGGCCGGCCATGATAAGGCGTCCGCCGCCTTCCACGAGGACATCGCCAAGACCCGGGAGGTGCTGGATCACCTGGAGCTGTACGACATGCTGGGCGGGATGCTGCTGGTGGACGGCGAGATCGCGGGCTTCTCCCTGGGCGAAGTGGTGGGGGACACCCTGTTCGTCCACATCGAGAAGGCCGACCGGGAGGTGCAGGGGGCCTATCAGATGCTGGTGGCCCAGTATACCCAGCACTACGCTGGGGGCGAGGTGGCCTTTGTCAACCGGGAGGACGACACCGGGGACGAGGGCCTGCGCACCAGCAAGCTGTCCTATCACCCCGTGGCCTTGATGGAGAAATATCTGGTCACCGCGGCCCTGTAAGGGGCGGAAGAAGAAAAGAGGAAGGCGAGAGGGTATGAACGCAGGGTGGGACCGTATGGACCGGCGGAAGCTGACGCGGCTGCTGGCGGCCCTGGCCGCCGCGGCGCTGGTGCTGCTGGGGGGGATCGAGCTGTACCGCCGCCAGGGCACTCCGGTGCCCGTGCTCATGTATCACCACTTTATGGACGTGGACAGCAGCGATGTGGACACCATCGTCACCGTCAAGCGCTTTCGGGAGCAGCTGCTGGCCCTGAAGGCGGCGGGCTACACCCCGGTGGACCCCTTTGAGATCGCGGACCATGTGGAAAACGGAACCCCCCTGCCGGACAAGCCGGTGCTGATCACCATGGACGACGGGTATATCTCCAACCTGGAGCTGGCTGCCCCCGTGCTGGAGGAGTGCGGCATGAAGGCCACGGTGTTCGTCATCGGGGCCACCGTGGGACGAACCACCTATCCGGGGTCTGAGACCGTGCTGGATCCGCCCCGGTTCAGCTGGGAGCAGGTGCGCCCCTGGGTGGAGAAGGGGGTCCTGTGCGTGCAGAGCCACACCTATGAGATGCACCACCGCTCCGGCGGCGAGTGGGACCGGGACGGCGTGCTGCAGAAGCCGGGGGAGAGCGAGCGCGACTACCGCGCGGCCCTGACGGCGGACGTGGAGCGGGCGAGGAGCGAGCTGGAGGACGGTCTGGACGTGCCCCTGATCGCCGTGGCCTTCCCCTACGGCCTGTGGTCCCGCACGGCGGTGCAGCAGTTCCGCCAGGCGGGCATCGAGCTGACCTTTACCACCCACTACGGGTGCAGCCGGGTACGCCAGGGAAAGCCGGGCTCTATGCAGGTGCTGGACCGCTGGTGGATCGGGGACGACATCACCGGGGAGCAGCTGGTAGAGGGCCTTAAAAAGATCGAGGGCCGGGCCGTGTGCCGCGGCGGGTTCTGAAAATATACGAAAAACCGCCGCTGAGCTATTGACAGCGGCGGTTTTCACTGATAAAATACTAAAGCCGCATCGAATAGGGCGCGCCTTTGCGCGCGGAAAAAGCGGACATCCCCCCTATAAGAGCGAGCCCGTTAATGAAGGAGTTGAAACGTAATGCAGGCAATCATCGTGACCGGCGGCAAGCAGTACAAGGTGAGCGAGGGCGACACCCTGTTCATCGAGAAGCTGGAGGCCGAGGCTGGCCAGGCTGTCACCTTCGACCAGGTGCTGGCTATCCTGGACGGCGACAAGGCCACCTTCGGCGCCCCCGTGGTAGAGGGCGCTTCCGTGGACGCTACCGTGGTGAAGAACGGCAAGGGCAAGAAGGTCCGTATCTTCAAGTATAACCCCAAGAAGGGCTACCGCAAGCGTCAGGGCCACCGTCAGCCCTATACGAAGGTCCAGATCGGCGCCATCAAGGCCTGAGTATGACCGTCGTCACTTTCTCATCTCAGGGCAGCCGCCTTGTGGGCTTTGAGGTCAAGGGCCACAGCGGCTATGCCGAAGCGGGAGAGGACATCGTCTGCGCCGCCGTTACCAGCGCTGTGCGCGTGGTGGAATGTACGGTGAACGACGTGCTGGGGCTGGAAGCCCCGGTCAAGGTCCGGGAAAAGGACGCATACCTCTCTCTCAAGCTCCCCAGCGGACTGGGACAGACCAACGAGAGCACCTGTCAGGCACTGCTGACGGGCCTGATGGTCTATCTGGTGCAGCTGGCGGAGGAGTACCCCCAACATATTTCAGTCATGGAGGTGTAAGACAATGCTGAACATCGGTTTACAGTTTTTCGCCCACAAAAAGGGCGTTGGCTCCACCCGTAACGGTCGTGACTCCGAGGCCAAGCGCCTGGGCGTGAAGCGCGGCGACGGGCAGTTCGTGCTGGCCGGCAACATCCTGGTCCGTCAGCGCGGCACCCACATCCACCCCGGTGTCAACGTGGGCAAGGGCAGCGACGACACTCTGTTCGCCCTGAAGGACGGCAAGGTGAAGTTCGAGCGGCTGGGCAAGGATCGCAAGCAGGTCTCTATCGTGGAGATCGCCCAGTAATCAAATGCGCAGAAAAAGCCGCAAACAGCTTCTGTTTGCGGCTTCTTTTTTCCCGCACCGCCCCTGATAGAGGGCGGGACCGCGGGGAATACTGAGATAAAGGAGGTGCCCCCATATGGCAGCACCCTTTGTGGATACCGCCCGGATCACCGTCCGCTCCGGCAACGGCGGCAGCGGCGTGGTGTCCTTCCACCGGGAGAAGTATGTGGCCGCCGGCGGCCCCGACGGCGGCGACGGCGGCCGGGGCGGCAACGTGGTGGTCACAGTGGACGACCACATGTCCACCCTGATGGACTTCCGCTATAAGCGCAAATATGTGGCCGCCAACGGCATGGACGGCCAGGGTAAGCGCAGCTCCGGCAAGAACGGGGAGGATCTGATCCTGAAGGTGCCCCGGGGCACCATCATCCGGGATGCCGAGACCGGGGAGATCATCCGGGACATGTCCCAGCCCGAGCCCTTCGTCCTGTGCAAGGGCGGCCGGGGCGGCTGGGGCAACCAGCACTTTGCCACCCCCACCCGGCAGGTGCCCCGCTTTGCCAAGGCGGGCCTGCCCGGGCAGAGCCGGGACGTGGTGCTGGAGCTGAAGCTGCTGGCCGACGTGGGACTGGTGGGCTTCCCCAACGTGGGCAAGTCCACGCTGCTGAGCGTGGTCACCAAGGCCCATCCCAAAATCGCTAACTATCACTTCACCACCCTGTACCCCAATCTGGGCGTGGTGTATGTGGACGAGG
>CAVJLQ010000167.1:0-8738 GCA_963650435.1 Alloprevotella sp.
CCCGTGGAAGAACTGCTGAAACAGGAAACGGCGTGACCGAAGCCACGCCGTTCCTGAGAAAATACGATATTACTTTCTTATGACCCCCCTCCCTGTTGGGACGGGGGCTTGTTTTTCAAATAAGTCCATAGCTCTTTGCCAGCTTTTCAAATACCGGCAGGGAGCGCTCCAGCATGTCCCTGGACACGCAGTAGGCCAGGCGCACATAGCCGGGACACTCGAAGTCGTCCCCGGGCACCATCAGCAGGTCATACTCCATGGCCCGCTTGCAGAAGGCCCGGGCGTCGGGCTCCGGCGATTTGACGAAGAGGTAGAAGGCCCCGTCGGGGTGGACGCACTGGAAACCCAGCTCCTGCAGGCCGTTGTAGATCAGGTCCCGGTTGGCCTTATAGGCGGAGATGTCCGCCGTCTGGCCGATGCACTGGGCGGCCACCCGCTGGAACAGGGAGGACACGCAGATGTACCCCTGGGTCCGGTAGGCCCCGGCCACGGCGGCCATCACCCGGTCGTGGTCCTCCGCCCGGGGGGACAGGGCCAGGAAGCCCACCCGCTCGCCGGGCAGGGACATGGATTTGCTGAAGGAGTAGCAGTACACCGTGTTGGCGTACATGGCGGGGAGGAAGGCCACCTCCACGCCGCCGTAGACCAGCTCCCGGTAGGGCTCGTCCGCCACGATGTAGATGGGGTGGCCGTACTCCTTCTGCTTGCGCTCCAGCAGGGCGCACAGGGCGGTCAGGCTCTCCTTGGACAGCACCACGCCGGAGGGGTTGTTGGGGGAGTTCAGCAGGAACACGGCGGTCTTTTCGTTGATGGCCGCCTCGATGGCGGGCAGGTCGGGCTGGAAGGTGCCGGGCAGGCCGGGCACCACCCGCAGCACGCCCCCGGCGTGCTCCACAAACACCCGGTACTCCGAGAAGAAGGGGGACAGAGTGACCGCCTCGTCTCCGGGGCACAGCAGGGAATGGGCCAGGATGGACAGGGCGGCGGAGGCACCGTCGGTCATGTAGATGTCCTGGGGCCGGTAGTCCATGGCGAAGGTCTCGTCCAGGTAGTCGGCGATCTTCTGCCGCACGTCGGGCAGGCCCTGGGCGGGGGCGTAGGCGTGGAGCACCGTGGGGGGCATGGTGTCCATCAGCCGGTCGATGGTCTGCCGCACACAGGGGGGCGGGTCGATGCTGGGGCTGCCGATGGTGAAGTTATAGACGTTCTCCCGCCCCACAACGGCGGCCCGCTGCTCGCCGTAAGCGGCGATCTCGCGGATGGAGCAGCCGCTGCTGCCCCAGGTGACAAGGTTTTCAGGGATCATGGTTTATGCCTCCTTGGAAAGATAGTCCTTCAAATACAGAATGGCCTGGCGGTAGCCCTCGAAGCCCAGACCCATATAGGTCTTGACGCAGGCCATCCCGGCGTAAGAGATCTGGCGGAAGCTCTCCCGCTGGCCCACGTCCGACAGGTGGACCTCCACCGCCGGCAGGGCCACCGCCTTCAGGGCGTCCAGAATGGCCACGCTGGTGTGGGTATAGGCGGCGGGGTTGATGATGATGCCGTCGAATCTGCCGTAGGCGGCCTGGATTTGGTCCACGATGGCCCCTTCGTGGTTGGACTGGAACACCTCGCCCTCCACACCGGCCTGGCGGCAGGCGTCCAGCACGAAGCGGCACAGCTGGGCGTAGTCCTGTTTGCCGTAGATGTCCGGCTCCCGCAGGCCCAGCAGGTTCAGATTGGGGCCGTTGATGATCAGCAGTTTCATCCCATTACCTCCAGAATCCGGCGCACCGTGTCCTCCACGGGGCCGTTGTTGTCTATGATATGGTCGGCAAAGGCGCGGTACAGGGGCTCACGCTCCCCCTCCAGCTCCTTCAGATCCCGGCTGAGGGAGATGGGGCGGCCCTCCCGGGGCAGCCGGTCCGCGTCCCGGCGCAGCCAGAAGATCACGCCGTTCTGGTGCAGCAGGGGGTAGTTCTCCTGCCGGGTGACGCAGCCGCCCCCGGTGGCGATGATCCCCGCGGAGCCCTTGCCCAGCTGGGCCAGGGCCTGGGTCTCCAGGGCGCGGAAGACGTCCTGTCCCTGGTCGGCAAAGATCTGGGGGATGGGCTTTCCGGCGGCCTGCTCCACGGCGGTGTCGCTGTCGCTCACCGGGCGGCCCAGCTTTTCGCCCAGCAGAGCGGCCACGGTGGTCTTGCCGCAGCCGGGCATGCCGATCAGGACGATGTTCTGCATCTGCCGGGCCAGCAGGTCGCGGATGCGGACGATCTCGCCGTCGGCGATCTCAGTATCCAGGAACAGCTCGGCGGTGCGCTTGGCCTGGGCCACCAGCATGTAAAGGCCGCCGGCGCAGGGGATGTGCAGCTCCTCCGCCTGGAGCATCAGAGCGGTGCGGGCGGGGTTATACAGGATATCCAGCACGCCGCTGCACCGGGGGAACACCCGCAGATCCAGGGGGGAGACCCCATTCTTGGGGTACATGCCCACGGGGGTGGTGTTGACGATCACGTCGGCGTCGCCGTGGCGGTCCAGGTTGTGGTAATTGTTCTCGCCGGAGCGGGAGATCACCACCACCTGGGCGGCCCCCAGCTGCTCCAGCACGGCGCACACCGTGGCGGAGGCCCCGCCGCTGCCCAGCACCAGAACCTTTTTGCCCGCCACGGCGATGCCGCTGTGGGCCACCATACCGGCAAAGCCGTAGGCGTCGGTGTTGTCGCCGTACAGGGTGCCGTCCTTCCGGTGGATGAGCACGTTCACGCTGCCCAGCTTTTCCGCGATGGGGGACAGCTGCGCGCAGTAGGGGATGACCGCCTTCTTGTAAGGGATGGTGACGTTCAGCCCGGTGAAGTCCCGGCGGGTGAGAAAGCCGTCCAGCTCCTCCCGGGGACATTCATACAGCTTGTAGTCGTAGTCTGCCAGCAGGGCGTGGATGGCGGGGGAGTAGCTGTGCCCCAGCTTTTCCCCTAAAAGGCCGTATTTTCCTTCCATTTATACCACCTCGCTGTAGCTGCCCAGATAGGAGAACTCCTCGCACAGGCCGGGCAGCTCGCCCATGAGCTGCTGGAACTGGGGGGAGTAGACCGGGGTGTCCAGGTCGAAGTAGAACATGAACTCGAAGCTGCGCTCCGGCATGGGCCGGCTCTCCAGCTTGTTCAGGTTGATGCCCAGGGCGTAGAACCGGGACAGCACCTTGTATAGGGAGCCGGGCCGGTGGGGCAGCACCACCATCAGGCTGGTGCGGTCGGCCCCGGGGTAGATCTCCAGCTCCTTGGAGATGCAGATGAAGCGGGTGAAATTGTTCCCCTGGTCCTGCACGCTGGCCGCCAGGCAGGTCAGGCCATACAGCTCGGCGCAGGAGCGGGAGGACAGGGCCGCCGCGTCCATCCGGCCGGACTGGGCCACCCGCTGGGCAGCGGCGGCAGTGTTTTCGCAGGGGGTCACCTTCACGCCGGGCAGGGACTGGAGGAAGGCGGCGCACTGGGCGATGGCCTGGGGGTGGGAGAAGATCTCGCGGATGCCGGACAGCTGGGCGCCGGGGTTGGCCAGCAGGTTGTGGTCCACCTTCAGGCGCATACTGCGCACGATGTGGAAGTGGTGGCGCATCATCAGGTCGTATACCGCGTTCACCGAGCCGGCGGTGCTGTTCTCCAGGGGGATCACGCCATACTGGCACAGGCCCTTTTCGATGGCGGAGAACACCGCGTCGAAGGAGGAGAAGTAGAAGATGTTGGGCAGACGGAACAGCCGGTCGCAGGCCAGCTGGGAGTAGGCCCCCTCCACCCCCTGACAGGCCACGGCGGCGCTCTCGGGGAAGAGCCTGGGGGTGTTCTCGATGGCCTGGGCGATCTGCTCGGTCAGGTCGGAGCTGACCCCCAGCACCCGGTTCTGATAGCCGCGGCTGAGCTCAAACAGCAGGGAGTACAGGGACACGGCGTACTCCTTCACGGCGTCGGGGCTCTTGGCCGCGATGTCCAGCAGCTTCTGCCGCTCCCGGCCGCTGTCCAGCACGGGCAGATCGTGCTCCTTCTTATAGGCGGCGATGCCGGCGGCCACCTCCATGCGCTGGGCGAACAGGGCCAGCAGCTGGGTGTCGATTTCGTCGATCTGGCGGCGATAGTCGTTGAGATCCATAGGATTTACCTCATTTCCTTTCTTCGCCCCAGAAGGGCGTCATAGACCGCGATGGCGGCGGCCGCCTCTACACAGGGGACGGCCCGGGGCACGATGCAGGGGTCGTGCCGCCCGGCAACGGTCAGGGCGGCGGGGGTCATGGTGTTCAGATCCACGCTGCGCTGCTCCCGGGCGATGGAGGGGGTGGGCTTGAAGGCCGCCCGGAAGGTGAGGGGCATCCCGTCGGTGATGCCGCCCAGAATGCCGCCGCAGCGGTTGGCGGCGGTGACCACCTTCCCGTTCTCTACGGTAAAGGGGTCGTTGTTCTCGCTGCCCCGCAGTCCGGCGGCGGCGAAGCCAGCGCCGAACTCCACGCCCTTCACGGCGGGGATGCCGAAGACGATGGCGGCGATGCGGTTCTCCATGCCGCCGAACATGGGGTCGCCCAGACCCACGGGCAGACCCAGCACGGCGCACTCTACGATGCCGCCCACGGAGTCCCCCTCCGCCCGGGCGGCGGCAATGGCCTGCTGCATCTCTTGCCCCCGATGGTCGCTGACGGTGGGGAAGGGCCTGCCCGCGGTAGAGCAGGTCAGCTCCCCCTCGTCCTCCACCCCGGCGATGGCGGCGATGCGGCTGATGATCCGGATGCCCTCCCGCTCCAGCAACTGAAGGCAGATGCCCCCGGCGATGCACAGGGGTGCGGTGAGCCGCCCGGAGAAGTGCCCGCCCCCGGCGTAGTCCTGGGCGCCGAAGTATTTCACCTGGGCGGTGTAGTCGGCGTGGCCGGGCCGGGGGGTGCGGGCCAGGGCGGCGTAGTCCCCGGAGCGGGTGTTGGTGTTGCGGATGATGGCCGTCATGGGCGCGCCGCAGGTGCGGCCGTCCTTCAGGCCGCACAGGAACTCGGGCACGTCCCCCTCCTTCCGGGGGGTGGACCAGGCGTTCTGCCCCGGGGCCCGGCGGCCCAGAAAGTGCTGAAGGGCGTCCAGGTCCACCGCTTCTCCGGCGGGGATGCCCTCGATGGTCACGCCGATGGCCGGGGAGTGGGACTGGCCGAAGATGGTCAGATGCAGGTTTTCGCCGTAGCTGCTGCTCATGGCTGTTCTCCTTTCAGCTGCTGAAAGTCCTCCCAGAAGCGGGGGTAGGATTTTGCCACGCACTGGCTGTCCGTCACGGTGACCGGCCCGCGGCAGGCGCAGGCGGCCACGGCGGCCGCCATGGCGATGCGGTGGTCGTTCCAGGGATCGGCCGTGCCGCCCTCCAGTTGGGCCCGGCCGTGGATGACCAGACCGGCCTCCTGCTCCTCCACCTGCCCGCCCAGGGTGGACAGCAGGGCGGCGGTGCTCTTCAGCCGGTCGGACTCCTTCAGGCGGAGCCGCCCGGCGTTTTCAATATAAGTGGTCCCCTCCGCCGCCGCGGCCACCGCGCTGAGGGTGGGGATCAGGTCGGGGATGGGGGCGGCGTCGATGGTGACGCCCCGGAGCGTCCCCTTCCGGACGGTGACGGAGCCGTCTCCCTCCGTCACCTGGGCGCCGAAGGCGCGGAGGATGTCCACCACTGCCCGGTCGCCCTGAGAGGAGGTGAGGGACAGGCCCTCGACGGTGATCCCCCCCGGGGACAGGGCCCCGGCGCACAGGAAGAAGGCGGCGTTGGACCAGTCCCCCTCCACCCGGCACAGCTGGGGCAGACGGCAGCGCTGCCCGCCGGGGATGCGCCAGGTCTGACCCTCGCGGGTAAAGCGGATGCCCGACAGGCGCAGGGCGTCCTCCGTCATGGCCACATAGCCCGCGGACTCCATATGTCCGGTGACGGTGAGGGTGCTGTTCCCCGCCAGCCGGGGCAGGGCCATGAGCAGGCCGGAGATGTACTGGGAGGACACGTTCCCGGGCAGAGAATAGTCCCCGGGCCGCAGCTGGCCGCCGCAGCGGAGGAGGTCTCCCTCCTGCTGTAAGGTCATGCCGTGCTCCTTCAGAACGGTATCAAAGGGGGCCAGGGGCCGCTGGGGCAGGCGGCCCTCCATCACAAAGGTGCCTTCCGCCCCCAGGGCCCCCACCAGGGGGAGCAGGAAACGGAGGGTGGAGCCGCTCTCACCGCAGGCCAGCTGTGCCCTCCCGCCGGGGGCGGCGGCAATTGGCCGGACCGAGAAGCGGTCCGGGGCAATTTGTTGGATGTCCGCCCCCAGGGCGTTGAGACATTTGGCGGTGGCCAGAATATCAGCGGAGGGGCCGCCGCACACCAGTTCCACCGGCTCCCGCCCCAGGGCGGCGCAGATCAGCAGCCGGTGGGCCTGGGACTTGGAGGCCGGGATGGTCACCCGCCCCGCGCGGGGGCCGGGGGACACCGTAGCCGTCATTGGACGCCCCCGTCCCGCAGCCAGTCGGGGATCTCATGTTCGGGGATGGATACGATGTCGCACCGGCCGATCTGGCGGGGGACGATCAGGTGCATCTTGCCGCCGGCGATCTTCTTGTCGGACAGGGCGGCGCGGTAGAGCTCCTCCGGGTGATGCTCCGTCTGGGTGGGCAGGTCGTATTTCTTCAGGATGGCCAGCAGGCGGTCCAGGGTCTCCTGGCTGCACAGGCCCCGCTTGACCGCCGCCCGGGTGATGATGGCCATGCCGATGGCAACGGCGCAGCCGTGGGGGATGGAGAAGTCGCTGCACGCCTCCACCGCGTGGCCGAAGGAGTGGCCCAGGTTCAGCTTGCGCCGCTCGCCGGTGTCGAACTCGTCCTCCATCACCGCCCGGCGCTTCAGGGTGACGCAGGTGGAGATCACATGCTCCACCTGGTCCTTGACGGGGGTGTTCCACAGCTCCTCAAAGAAGTCGGCGTCGAAGAGCACGCTGTACTTGATGATCTCGCCGCAGCCGCAGCGGTACTCCCGGTCCGGCAGGGTGGCCAGGGTGTCCGGGTCGCACAGCACCAGCCAGGGCTGATAGAAGCACCCGGCCTGGTTCTTGCCCGTCTCCAGGTCGATGGCGGTCTTGCCGCCCACGGAGGAGTCCACCGCCGCCAGCAGGGTGGTGGGCACCTGGATGAAGGGGATGCCCCGCTGATAGGTGGCGGCGGCAAAGCCCGCCATGTCCCCGGTGACGCCGCCGCCCAAGGCCACGATGATGTCGCTGCGGGTCATGTGGTTCTCCCCCAGGAAGTGGAGCAGTTGGCCGTAGGTGGTCAGGTTTTTGCTCTCCTCCCCGGCGGGAAAGGCCCAGGAGATCACCCGGAAGCCCGCCTTTTCCAGGCTGGCGCACAGGCGCTGGCCGTACAGGGGCAGCACATTGGTGTCGGAGATCACGGCGGCGGTGCGCCCCGCCCCGGTGACCCGGGCGATGTGCTCCCCCGCCTGGTCCAGCAGGCCGCGGCCGATCTCGATGTCATACGCTCTGGATGCTGTAACGTGGATGGTGGTCATCGTCCGTCAACCTCCGCCTTTCGTTTTCTGCCCTCGTCCAGCAGACGCACCAGCTGCTGCTGGTCGTCCGCCGCCAGGGCGTCCCGGTACTGCTGCATGCTGGCCATGAAGAAGTCCAGCTCCTTCAGCAGGAAATCCTTGTTCTCTAAAAACAGCTCTGCCCACATCTCCGGCGCCAGCCAGGCCACCCGGGTCATGTCCTTGTAGCTGCCGGCGGAAAAGCCCTTGTGGGCCCCGGCGGAGGGGCTTTTGATGTATCCGTTGGAGACGATGTGGGCCATCTGCGAGGTGAAGGCGATCATCTCGTCGTGCTCCTGGGCGGAGGTGACGGAGAACCGCCCGAAGCCCGCGGGGGCCAGCAGCTCCTTCACCCGGCCCAGCAGGGCGATGTCGTCCCGGTCCATGGGCACCAGCACCATGGGGGCGCCGTGGAACAGGTTGGCCCGGGCGTATTTGAAGCCGGAGTTGTGGGTACCCGCCATGGGGTGCCCCCCAAGGAAGGTGACGCCGTTTTCCCGGGCCGCGGGGAAGCAGGCGGCGCACACCACCCGCTTGGTGCCGCAGCAGTCGATGACCACGGGGTGGCTGCCCATGAGATGGGCCTTCTCCTTAAAATAGGAGATGGAGGCGGCGGGGTAGGCCGCCAGCAGGATCAGGTCGCAGGCGGGCAGCTGGCCGTCCGTCAGCTCGCCGTCCACCGCGCCGCTGAGCTTTGCGAATTCCAGGGTGTTCTGATCGGTGTCCCGGGCCAGCACCTGCCAGCCCGCCTCGTGATACGCCTTGGCAAAGGAGCCGCCGATCAGCCCCAGGCCGACGATGCCGATGATCATTGGATCGCCTCCCGCACCTTGCGCACCTTCTTGGCCAGGGCGTCATACTCCTCCGGCCGCAGGGACTGGGCCCCGTCGCACAGGGCGTGGATGGGGTCGTTGTGTACCTCGATGATCAGACCGTCCGCCCCGCAGGCGGCGGCGGACAGGGCCATGGGGGGCACCAGACGGGCGATGCCGGTGGCGTGGCTGGGGTCCACGATGATGGGCAGATGGGTCAGCTCCCGCAGCATGGGCACCGCGGCCAGGTCCAGGGTGTTCCGGGTGTAGTCGTCAAAGGTGCGGATGCCCCGCTCGCACAGCACCACCTGCTCGTTGCCGCCGGCCATGATGTACTCGGCGCTCATCAGCAGCTCCTTCAGGGTGCTGGCCAGGCCGCGCTTGAGCAGGATGGGCTTGCGC
>CAVJLQ010000168.1:0-9143 GCA_963650435.1 Alloprevotella sp.
TCGGCGCGAACAAGAACTCCATCAAGATCATCGGCGACCACACCGACAAGTATGTGCAGGCGTACTTCCAGTACGACTCCAAGAAGACCGGCGGCGTCACCATCAGCCATCTGCGCTTCGGTGACAAGCCCATCCGTTCTCCTTATTATATCAACAAGGCCGACTTCGTGGCCTGCCACAACCCCTCCTATGTCACCAAGGACTTCCCCATGGTGCGCGACGTCAAGCCCGGCGGCGTGTTCATGATCAACTGCCAGTGGTCCATGGAGGAGCTGGAGCACCACCTGTCCGCCAACGCCAAGCGGTATATCGCTGAGAACGACATCCAGCTGTACACCATCAACGCCATCGACCTGGCCGCTCAGATCGGCATGGGCAAGCGCACCAACACCATCCTGCAGTCCGCCTTCTTCTCCCTGGCTAAGGTCATGCCCGAGGCAGAGGCCATCCAGTATATGAAGGACGCGGCCACCCACTCCTACCTGAAGAAGGGCCAGGACATCGTGGACATGAACCACAAGGCCATCGACGCCGGCGCCACCGCCTATGTGAAGATCGATGTGCCCGCCTCCTGGAAGACCGCCGAGGACAAGCCCGTCGAGAGCAAGCACACCGGTCCCGCCAAGCTGGTGGATATGGTGAACAAGATCCTGGATCCCGTGGACCGCATGGACGGCGACAGCCTGCCCGTGTCCGTCTTTATGGATCACGTGGACGGCACCTTCCAGCTGGGCGCCGCCGCCTATGAGAAGCGCGGCGTGGCCGTGGCCGTGCCCGAGTGGGATCCCGCCAAGTGCATCCAGTGCAACCAGTGCGCCTTCGTCTGCCCCCACGCCACCATCCGTCCCTTCATGCTGACCGAGGAGGAGGCCAAGAACGCCCCCGCTTCCGCCAAGATCGTGGACGTGAAGGCCGGCAAGGGCAAGGGCGTCTACAAGTTCTCCATGGCCATCAGCCCCCTGGACTGCATGGGCTGCTCCGTGTGCGTGAACATCTGCCCCACCAAGGCGCTGACCATGGTCGCCCAGGAGAGCCAGGCCGACCAGCAGCCCGTCTTCGACTACATGGTCGCCAACGTGACCGAGAAGAAGGACGTCATCGACCTGTCCGTGAAGGGCAGCCAGTTCAAGCGTCCTCTGCTGGAGTTCTCCGGCTCCTGCGCCGGCTGCGCCGAGACCGCCTATGCCCGCCTGATCACCCAGGTGTGCGGCGACCGGATGTATATCTCCAACGCCACCGGCTGTTCCTCCATCTGGGGCGGCCCCTCCGCTACCTCCCCCTACACCACCACTGCCGAGGGCAAGGGTCCCGCGTGGGCCAACTCCCTGTTCGAGGATAACGCCGAGCACGGCCTGGGCATGTATCTGGGCCAGAAGGCCATCCGCAACCGCCTGGCCGCTCAGACCCGCGAGCTGATCGCCGTGGAGTGGGCTCAGCCCGCCCTGAAGGAGGCCGCTCAGAAGTGGCTGGACACCATGGAGGACGGCGCCGCCAACCAGGACGCTGCCAAGGCCTATGTGGCCGCTCTGGAAGAGAGCCTGGCTACCGTGGACGAGCTGGCCGCCGTGCCCAAGTTCGCTGAGCATGCCGCCGAGCTGAAGGCCAAGGGCGAGAAGTTCTGCGACTGCGCCGCCTGCAAGCTGGCCAAGGCCATCCTGGACGAGAAGGAGTACCTGAACAAGAAGTCCGTGTGGATCTTCGGCGGCGACGGCTGGGCCTACGACATCGGCTTCGGCGGCGTGGACCACGTGCTGGCCTCCGGCGAGGATGTGAACATCTTCGTCTTCGACACCGAGGTGTACTCCAACACCGGCGGACAGGCCTCCAAGGCCTCCAACATCGGCCAGGTGGCTCAGTTCGCCGCTGCCGGTAAGACCGTGGCCAAGAAGAGCCTGGCTGAGATCGCCATGACCTACGGCTACGTCTACGTGGCTCAGGTGGCTATGGGCTCCAGCGCCAACATGGCTCAGACCCTGAAGGCCATCGCCGAGGCCGAGGCCTATCACGGCCCCTCTCTGATCATCGGCTACTCCCCCTGCGAGATGCACTCCATCAAGGGCGGCATGGCCAACTGCCAGAACGAGATGAAGAAGGCCGTGGACTGCGGCTACTGGAACATGTTCCGCTTCAACCCCGAGCTGAAGAAGCAGGGCAAGGATCCCTTCATCCTGGATTCCAAGGCTCCCGCCGGCGGCTATCAGGAGTTCCTGATGAACGAGGCCCGCTACTCCAGCCTGACCCGCTCCTTCCCCGAGCGCGCCAAGGAGCTCTTCGCCCTGAACGAGGAGACCGCCAAGGCCCGTTACGAGAAGCTGCTGCGGCTGCAGAAGATGTACGAGGCGTAATGCTTAAAACCAAGACCGCTCCCCTGGCGCATAGCGCCAGGGGAGCGGTCTTATTGCGCCGCATTTTATAGACGAAAGGCTCCGGCACACTGTAAGGTGCCGGAGCCTTTTATCCTTATTCGTTGACCGTCAAAACTTAAACAGATTCAGTCCTACCTCCGGGGAGTACTCCCGGTCTACACAGCCGTCGATCCTGCGGATGATGAACTCCCCCGTCAAGCTGACCTTCGCCCGGTTCAGGTGTCCTGCGTGTACGACTCCCCGGGTCACGTTCCCCACGACCATATGCAGGTGCAGATAGGTCTGCCCCTTCATCTGGGACACGTCGCCCGTGCAGGAGGCGATCTCCATGTCACCGGTGAACTGCTGGGACTCATATTCAAACTTCTCGCTGTTGAACACGCCCAGGGTCACATCGTTCACCGCGCCGATCCCGCTGACCTCAGCCAGGGCGACCTTCTCCTGCTCGCACACCGCCTTGATCGTATCCAGGATCTCTTCTCCCTTCTGGATGCGCAGAACGATGCTGTCTCCAAAAACACGGTATTCCATCTCACCTTTCTCCTTTCTGTCGACCCGCGGAGGGCCTGTCCCTACACCGGCTTTCCGTCCTATTATAAAATCTCCTCGCCGCGCTGTCAAACCTCTCTTCCGAGGAAAAGAGACGGCCTTCGGCCGTCTCTTCTGATCCCGTTCGGGCCCGCCCCGCAAAGCGAGACCCGCCAACACTTTATTTTCCCCGAATGATCGTCAAGGCCTGTTTACAGTTCTCCGCCTCGGCCCGGTCGTAGCTGCCGCCGTACTCCCCGTCCAGCGTCCAGGGGATGGCCCGGTCGCAGATAAAGGTCAGCTTGGCCGCATGGAAGGACAGCACCGCGCTGCGCTCGATCGGCTCCTGGGGGAACAGCAGGTTCTGCAGCGCCCCCGTGACCTCCTCGATGGCCAGGGGCTTTTTCACCAGCACCACCTCGAACAGGCCGTCGGCCAGGTCCACCTTGCCCGCCACGATGTTCTTCATGCCGCCGATGGAGTAGGTGTTGCACACCATGCCGTAATAGAAGTCGTCCTCGATCACATGGCCGCCGTCGAACTCCACACGCATGTGGTAGGGGGTGATGGTGGGGATGGAGGCGATGCCCGCCACCACATAGGCCAGATGACCCAGGGTATTTTTCAGATCCTGAGGGGTGGCGTAGGCCACCTGGGTAAAGGCGCCGAAGGCGGCCACATAGACGAAGGGCCGGCCGTTCAGCCTGCCCACGTCCCAGGGCAGGGGCGCGCCGTCCCCCGCGGCCAGGGCGGCGGCCTTGGCCGGGTCGGCGGGCAGGTCCAGGGACACGCCGCAGTCGTTGGTAGAGCCGGCGGGCAGGAAGCCCAGCACCGGCGGATGCTCCAGCTCCATCAGGCCGGCCACCGTCTCGCTCAGGGTGCCGTCGCCGCCGGAGCAGACCACCCGGTCAAACTGGCCGCCCATCTCCCGGGCGGCCCGAGTGGCGTCCCCCGGGCCCTGGGTGGGATAGGTGGTGACCAGCCAGCCGCGCTTGGTGAATACGTCAACGGCGGCAGAGAGATTGGCCTTCACCTTGCCCTTGCCAGAGGCGGGATTATAGATCAAAAGAAGCTTTTGCATGGGTCTTTCTCCTTGTTCTGTGCTGGTATTCTTCCGGCCCCATTCCTGCTCCTTTCAGCAGTGCGGGGCATAGTACGCTATGGTAGTATTAAGATAGTATAGAGAGAGGAAAAAAGAAATCAAGGGGAAAATGTAAATTTTATCTTAATCTTAACGGCGGGGGCACAGCAGCCGCAAAATATGGCCGTAGCTCTTGCCATGGAGATCGAAAACAGGTAAAATAATATGATCGATCCGGTAAGGCCGCCCCGCCGCCGGGGCATATGAAAGAGAATGAGCCCGTCCTTTTGCCCCTGCGGGGGGATGGGCCGTAAGGAGAGCATACTATGAACGAGATCATCCTGCTGAAGCTGGGGGAAATGGTGCTGAAGGGCCTGAACCGCCGCAGCTTCGAGGACAAGCTGCAGGCCAACATCCACCGCCGCCTGTGGCCCTACGGCCAGTTCAAGGTCTACACCCGCCAGTCCACCACCTATGTGGAGCCCAAGAACGACGACTGCGACGTGGAGGGCGCCTTTGAGACCCTGAAGAAGGTCTTCGGCATCGTGGGCCTGTCTCTGGCCCGGCCCTGCGAAAAGGACAAGGACGCCATCGTGGCCGCCTGCCGCCAGTTCCTGGACGACAAGCTGTCCGCCGCCCGCACCTTCAAGGTGGAGTCCAAGCGGGCGGACAAGAGCTTCCCCATGAATTCCATCCAGCTCAGCCAGTACGTGGGGGGCGAGCTGGACGAGCTGTACCCCGACCTCCATGTGGACGTCCACCACCCGGAGCTCACCGTCTATGTGGAGATCCGGGACTTCGCCGCCTATGTCCACGCCGACCCGGAGCCCGGGGCGGGGGGCCTGCCCGTGGGGATCAACGGCCGGGCGGTGTCCCTGCTGTCCGGGGGCATCGACTCCCCCGTGTCCAGCTGGATGATCGCCAAGCGGGGGGTGGCCCTGGATATGGTCCACTTCTTCTCTTACCCCTATACCTCCCCGGAGGCCAAGGAGAAGGTCATCCAGCTGGCCCGGGACCTGCTGCCCTACACCGGGCGGCTCACCGTCCATGTGGTGCCCTTCACCGCCATTCAGGAGGAGCTGCGCCGCTCCTGCCCCGAGGAGCTGTTCACCATCATCATGCGCCGGTTCATGATGCGCATCTCCCAGGAGGTGGCCAAGCGCTGCGGGGCCAAGGCCCTGGTCACCGGCGAGTGTCTGGGGCAGGTGGCCAGCCAGACCATGGACGCCATGATCTGCACCGGCGCGGTGGTGCAGCTGCCCGTCCTGCGCCCCTGCATCGGCATGGATAAGGAGGAGATCGTGCAGATCTCCCGCCGCATCGGCACCTATAACACCTCTATCCTGCCCTATGAGGACTGCTGCACCGTCTTTACCCCCCGCCACCCCCGCCTGCGCCCCATCCTCAGCGAGGTGGAGGCGGCGGAGGCCGGCCTGGATATCGAGGGCATGGTGAAGGCCGCCGTGGACGGCATCGAGCGCATCCAGCTGCCCCCGGCCCACGAATAAGCCCCGCGCATAGGATAAAACACCCGGCCCCCGCCAGACGGCGGGGGCCGAAAAAGCAAACCGGAGGAGCCTATGATCTATCCCTACGCCCTGATCGACCTGCACTGCGACACCCTCACCGACTGCGGCCGCCCCGGCGCCGCCGCGGGTGACACTTTAGATGACCCAGACAAAGTCCTGTCCCTGTCCGCCCTCCCCCAGCACACCCACTGGGCCCAGTTCTTCGCCATCTTCACCCCTGACCGGCTGCGGGGCCAGGCGGCCATGGACTGGTTTGCCGCCAACCGGGCCAGCTTTGACCGGCAGATGGAAAAGTTTTCTGACCGCGTATCCCCCTGCCGCACCGCCGGGGACATGGAGCACGCCTGGGCCGAGGGCAAGACCGCCGCGTTCCTCACGGTGGAGAACGGCTCCGTCCTGGCCGGGCGGATGGATCAGGTGGACGTGATGGCCCGGGCCGGGGTGAAGGCCTTCACCCTCACTTGGAACGGAGAGAACGAGATCGGCTCCGGCCATGTTACCGACCACGGCCTGTCCCCCTTCGGCAGGGCGGTGATCCCGGCGCTGGAGGAGCGGCACATCCTGGTGGATGTGTCCCACCTGAACGACGCCGGCTTCCGGCAGGTGCTGGACATCGCCCGGCGGCCCTTTGTGGCCACCCACTCCAACGCCCGGGCGGTGTGCCCCCACCGGCGGAACCTCACCGACGGCATGATCCGGGAGATGGCCGCCCGCAGGTGCCTGATCGGCCTGAACTACTATGTGGACTTTCTGTCCGATGCCGGCGAGGCCCTGCCCGGGGATCTCCGCCGCCATGTGGAGCACTTCTTCGAGCTGGGGGCCGGGGAGTGCCTGGCCCTGGGCTCCGACTTCGACGGAGCCGACCTGCCGGAGTGGCTGGACACCCCGGACAAGGCCGCTGGGCTGTATCAGCGGTTCCTGGACTGGGGCCTGACCCGGGAACAGGCGGAGGGCATCCTGTGGCGGAACGCCCTGCGGTTCTTCCGGGAGAATTTATAAAAAAGAGCGGCCCATTCAAGATGGGCCGCTCTTCTAATGTTCTACGGTCACGGTGCAGGACACGGTGCTGCCCGGCCGGAGGCGCCAGCCGTCCACATCCCGCAGCAGCTGGGTGCGGTAGTCCAGGGTCACCCCCTGCCAGGAGCAGGAGAAGTGATTGGTGCTGGCCGTCCAGCCCTCCATGGTCAGCTCGTCATTACTCAGATTCCAGATATGGGTGCCCCGCCGGGCCGCGGCCAGAGAGAGATAGCACAGCTGGGGAGAGACGCTGTCCAGATAGGTGCCCGCCTCCTCCAGCGTATAAGACCAGGACACCTGGGTGATCACCCCGTCCTCCGTGGTGAACACATAGTCGGGCTGGATCGGCTCGCCGCCGAGGCTGATCACAACAGAGCCGGTGTCCTCCGCCTTCTCCCACTTCCCATCGCTGTCCAGACTGAACCGGGGGTCTATCTCAAAATGATCCCGGTAGTAGTTGTAATTTTCCGCGAACTCCGCCACGGTCAGATCTCCCCGGTTGGGGGGCAGCAGAGTGGAGATTTCCGCCAGATAGGTGATCCCCACCACGGCGGCCACGGCCAGCACATAGCCCGCCGGGGCCTTCCAGGTCATGTCGGAGAACTGCTCGGTGTTGTCCTCCTCCCAGGCCAGGGGCTCCCCCTTCACCGCGTAGCGGTAGTAGCTGTAGCCGTTGCAGGCAAAATTCACCAGGGGGATGGACGCCCCGTCGCCGCAGGCGAACACCAGGCCCGTGCGGGAGAAGGCCTCGGACAGGCCCAGCTTTTCCCCGGTGCGGATGGACACCACCCGGATGCCGAACAGCCGCTTGCCCACGGTGGTGCCCCAGAAGTGGAGCAGGAAGGGCTCTGTCAGCATCAGCACCACCCAGGCCAGGACCAGCTGCACGATGCGCGTCCCCGCGCTGCCGTCCGCCGTCTGGCGGAATACGCAGAAGTGCACCAGACTCACCGCCAGCCCCGCCAGGCTCAGATCCAGGCTGCGCGCGAAGTACCGCCGCCAGGGGTGGGGCTGGGCCACGTCCGCCGCCGCGGTGTCCCGGGGGGCAGACAGCTGCCGCAGATAGACCTGGGGATCCAGGGCGGCGTAGTCTGGCACCTCCCGCTCGATGGTGCGGCACACGTCCCGGGCGGAGAGCAGCTCGCTGCTCTCCCGCTCCAGCAGGGCGGAGCGGCCCTCCATGGCCTGGGTCAGGGACAGGGTGCCGTCCTGCAGATCCCGTATCTCCTGAAGGGAGAATTGCAGCTGCCGCAGCAGCTTGATCTTCAAAAGGTCCTCGCAGTCCTCCTCCGAGTAGCTGCGGTAGCCGTTCTCCTTCCGCGCCGGGGCCAGCAGGCCCTCCTGCTCGTAGTAGCGGATGTTGGCCCGGGTCATCCCCGTGCGCTCTTCCAGTTCTTTGATGGTCATACAGCCACCTCCTGCCCACACTGTAAGGTATCAAGGGGGTTTACAGTCAAGGGGGTCTCAGAAATTTTTTGAAAATTCCCGCTTGCTCCGGGTTCAAAATTCCGCCGTTCGCAAACGGCGGAATATTTTTTGATCCGTCATTTCCGACGACAGATGCGTCGGAAATGACACCTCTCGCGCAGTCCGGCCCGACTTTTTCGTAAGAGATCGAGGGTCGGACTGCGTACATCCTCCTTCTTTTTTGTAAAAGGGCAATACCCTTTTACAAAAAAGAAAAACAGCGCCGGGGCGCAGGCCCCGGCGCTGTTTTCATGTAAGTCTTTCGACTCAGCCCTGGCTGATGGCGCCCATGGGGCAGGTATCGGCGCAGGAACCGCAGTCCAGGCAGGCGCCAGCATCGATCTGATACTGGGAGTCACCCTGGGAGATAGCACCGGCGGGGCAGGCGTCGGCGCAGGAGCCGCAGCTGACACAAGCGCTGCTGATCACATAAGCCATTGAGATACACCTCCATAAAAATGTACCCCTATTGTATCATAACTTTCGGAAAAATCAACTCCCATTCTTCCCATATTTCTGATGAAAAGGCCGGAGCTTCTTCTCCTCAATGGACAAAGGCGGCCCTTTGCCGGGGAACGGGGCTAATTTTCCGGAAAGTGGGAATGCTGTACTGCACACGATGGAGGTGACCGCCCATGTCTGACAACCGCTTTACCACCGCCGCCCTGGGGGCGCTGCGTCTGGCCCAGGAGAACGCCGCCCGCCTGGGCCACAGCTATGTGGGCAGCGAGCATCTGCTGCTGGCCCTGGCCAGTCAGGAGTATTCCCCCGCCTCCCACATGCTGCGGGAACGGGGGGCCGACGGGGCCGCCCTGCGCCGGGCCATCGCCCAGCTGGTGGGCACCGGGGTGCCCTCCCACAGCCTGTATCAGGGGCTGACCCCCGGCTGCCGGCAGGTCATCGGCCGGGCGGTGCTGGACTGCCGCCGCATGGGCCACCCCGCCGTGGGGGACCGGCACCTGCTGCTGGCCCTGACGGAGCAGGACTGCTCCGCCCGTCGGCTGCTGGAGGACTGCGGCGTGGACAGCGGCCTGCTGCGCCGGGCGGTGACCGCCTCATTGGGGGGCGAGCCGGCGGACTACCGCGCCCCCCGCCGCCGGGAGGGGGAGCGCGCCCCCGCCGCCGACACCAAGCAGCTGGACCAGTGCTGCCGGG
>CAVJLQ010000169.1:0-2717 GCA_963650435.1 Alloprevotella sp.
GGGCGGCGCTGGTGGACCGGATCTGGACGGACGGCGGCGACTATGTGGACGAAAATGCCCTGACCGTCACGGTGAAGCGCCTGCGCTCCAAGCTGGAGGACGATCCTGCCGCCCCCGCCTACCTGAAAACGGTGTACGGCATCGGCTACAGCTGGGCGGTGACGGAATGAGGGAAATACTTCTGATCGTCCTGGCGCTGGCCGCTCTGGGCTTCGCCCTCCGGCAGCGGGCCGTGACCCGGCGGACGCTGCACCGTCTGGATGAAATGCTTGCCCAGGCCATGAACGGCACCTTCGCCGCCCGGCGGTTCGACGAATCCCAACTCTCGGCCACGGAAGCCCGCTTTGCCCAGTATTTGTCCGCCTCCGCCATCTCCGCCCGGCGGGTGCAGGAGGAAAAGGAGGCCGTAAAAGCCCTCACCGGCGATATTTCCCATCAGGTGCGGACGCCCCTGGCCAACATCCGGCTCTACACCCAGCTGCTGGCAGAACAGCCCTTGAATGAGCAGGGCCGCACCTGCGTGAACGCGCTGGACACCCAGGCGGAGAAGCTGCAGGCCCTGCTGGAAGCGCTGGTGAAGACCTCCCGGCTGGAAACCGGCGTGCTGGCCCTGCACCCGGAACCCGCTCCCCTGTCTCCGGTCATTCTGCGGGCGGTGGAGCAGTACCGCCCCAAGGCAGAGGTCAAGCAGATCACCCTGACGGCGGAGCCAACAGACAACCTGACCGCCGTATTCGACGCCAAATGGACAGAGGAGGCCCTCTGCAACCTGCTGGACAATGCCGTGAAGTACACGCCCCCGGGCGGGCGCATCACGGTGCGGGCCGTTCCCTACGAACTGTTCGTCCGCGTGGACGTTGCCGACACAGGCTGCGGCATTGCCGAGGACGAGCAGGCCAGGATCTTCGGCCGCTTTTACCGCTGCGCCGCCGCAGCCCAGACCCAGGGCGTAGGCATTGGGCTGTATCTCACCCGGCAGATCCTCTCCCGCCAGGGCGGCTATATCAAGGTCAGCAGTCGGGTGGGCCAAGGCAGCACCTTCTCTATCTTCCTGCCCCGGGAGACCCCAACGCCCAAATGTGACGAAAGCGTTATATCCCCGACAGCACCCTGACACAATCTGCTGCTATCCTCAATGCTGTAAGGTTTCCCCTTACAGCATTTTTTCAGGAGGTTTTTACCATGACGATCCTTGAAACTCAGGGACTGAAGAAAATTTACGGCAGCGGCGAGACCGCCGTCCACGCCCTCCGCGGCGTGGACCTGACGGTGGAAAACGGCGAATTTGTGGCCATCGTGGGCACGTCCGGCTCCGGCAAGTCCACCCTGCTCCACATGCTGGGCGGGCTGGACCGCCCCACCGCAGGCAAGGTGCTGGTGGACGGACAGGACATTTTCGCCCTGAAGGACGAGGCCCTGACCATTTTCCGCCGCCGGCGCATCGGCTTTGTGTTCCAGAGCTACAACCTGGTCCCCATGCTCAGCGTGTATGAAAACATCGTGCTGCCCATCCAGCTGGACGGTGCCAAGGTAGACGAGGACTATGTGGGGGCGGTGATTGCCGCCCTGGGGCTGGACCACCGGCTCCACAGCCTGCCCAACCAGCTCTCCGGCGGCCAGCAGCAGCGGGTTGCCATCGCCCGGGCTCTGGCCGCCAAGCCTGCCATCGTACTGGCAGACGAGCCCACCGGCAACCTGGATTCCAAAACCAGTCAGGACGTTCTGGGGCTGATGAAGGTCACCAGCCAGCGCTTCAGCCAGACCATGGTGATGATCACCCACAACGAGGAGATCGCCCAGCTGGCCGACCGCACCGTCCGCATTGAGGACGGCCGCATCGTCACGCGGTAAGGGAGCGGGAGCATGAACGTTGCCAACCGGAAATGCGTATTCCGCCTGGGGCTGCGGAGCCTTCGGGCCAACCGCACAAGAAACCTGGTGGCGGTGCTGGCCATCGCCCTCACCGCCATGCTCTTTACCTCGCTTTTTACCATTGCCTTTTCCATCAACGATGGCTTCCAGCAGACTACCTTCCGCCAGGTGGGCTCCAAGTCCCACGGCGGCTTCAAGTATCTCACCGAGGAACAGTACAGCGAATTGAAGGACGATCCCCGCATCGCCCAGTACGGCCTGCGGCGCTTCATTGGGATGCCCACGGACGCACCCTTCCACAAGTCCCATGTGGAGGTCGGCTATGCCGACGTCCAGTATGCCCACTGGATGTTCTGCGACCCGGTCGTGGGACATCTCCCCCAGGAGGGCACCAACGAGGCCGCCACGGATACAAAAGTCTTACAGCTTCTGGGCATTGAGCCGGAGCTGGGGGCGGAGTTTACCGTGACCTTTCCCGTGGACGGCCACGAAACCACCCAAACCTTCACCCTCTGCGGCTGGTGGGAGGCAGACGACGCCATCATTGCCGACCACATCCTCATTCCGGAGAGCCGGGTGAACGCCATTTTGCGGGAGGTAGGCGTCACCCCGCCGGGCCGTGACGGCATGACCGGCACCTGGAACCTGGACGTGATGCTCAAAAGCGGTGCCCGCCACATCCGCGCCGACTTCGACGCCATTCTGCGGGACCACGGCTATCAAAGTGAGGACCGTACGGCGGAGGGCTATATTGACAGCGGGGTCAACTGGGCCTACACCGGCGCCCAGCTGTCGGAAAATCTGGATGTCCCCACGCTGCTGCTCCTTGCGGGGATGCTCATTTT
>CAVJLQ010000170.1:0-14536 GCA_963650435.1 Alloprevotella sp.
GGCTTCTCCTTGGCGGAGCCGGTGAGGATGATGCCGCCCTTGGTGGTCTCCTCGGCCTCGACCATCTTGATGATCACGCGGTCAGCTAAAGGTTTCAGTTTCATACGGGGTTCCTCCTTATATCTTGATCAGAATCAACAACTTCAGCGGTTTAGCACTCATTTTATCTGAGTGCCAAGCTCGACTATGATAATACCCGTTTCTCCGCAAAAAATCAACCCCCAATTTTAAAAATCAGGGGTCGATTTTTTAGAAATTTACGTTCTGTTCACAAAGAGGGGCATTGAGTGCTAAACCGCGGCCCCCTCCCGGGCGTTTTGGGGCTGCTCCGTCCCCGGCAGGCTCCATCCCGCCCCGGCGGGATAGAAGAAGTTCACCTTCTTCTCCGACAGGCGCACAGTGAAGCTGGTGTCGTGCATGACCTCGCCGTCCACCACGGCAATGACCCCCTTGGGGGAGGAGTAGGTCACCTGCTGTCCGTGGCGGGCCAGGATCAGGTCCGGGTACTTTCGGTACTGCCCCTTGGCGTAGTCGCCCACCAGGTTCAGGAAGGTGCCCAAGCTGACCTTGGGCACCAGCAGCATGTCCAGCACCCCGTCGTCGGGCATGGCCTCGGGCACGGGCATAAAGCCGCCGCCGTAGTGCCGGCCGTTGCACACGCACAGGGCGGCCACCTCGCCGTCCAGCTCCAGGTCCTCCATCTGTACCTTCATGGGCCGGCACAGCCCCTGGGTGCACACCACATCGATCATAGACAGGATATACGCCCCGATGCCGGAGACCAGGTGCCAGCTCTTATACTTATGCACGCCCGCGGCGATGCGGGCATCCACCCCGGCGCAGGCCACGTCGATCCCCAGCTTCCCGTTGCAGTCCATCAGATCCATGGCGGTCTGGGGGCCAACGGCCAGGGCCTCCAGATCATAAAACAGCCTGCGGTAGTCCGGGCCGAAGAGCTTTAGGAAATCGTTTCCGGTCCCCTTAGGCACATTGGTGATGGCCACATGGTCATGCCCCGCCGCACCGTTGACCACCTCGTTCAGAGTGCCGTCGCCGCCGCAGGCGTAGATGCGCATCGGCTCCCCCAGGGACGCGGCCTCCTCCGTGATGCGCCGGGCATCCCCCTCCGCCAGGGTGTAGGCAATGTTGTGATCAAAGCTCAGCGCGGCGATCTGCTTTTCCAGCGCCGCCGTGGAATTCTTTTTTCCCGCCGCGGGGTTGATGATGAATAAATGGCGCACGCGCTTCTCTCCTCTCTGTATTTTCACGGGGCTCTCCCGTTTGTTCCTCTTTTGGGGGCGCCCCCCATCCAGGACGGGGCGCTCCCATTTTTGAAATCGTTTTCATCCGGCGGCCGCACCGCTCGGCCTATCAGGGGCTTTTATCGCAGCCCGTACATGAACAGGTCGCACTTCAGCATGCCGTTATACAGCTTCCGCTTCTTGTCCGCCTGCTTGCCGAAGGTGCGCTCAAACTCCGTGTGGCTGGACAGGAGGAACAGCTTCCACTCGTCGGGGAATTTGGCCCAGGCCTTGCCGAAGGCCCGGTACAGCTCCTCCGCCTCCCGCCGCTCCATGATGCGCTCGCCGTAGGGGGGATTGGTCACCACCCGACCCCGCAGGCCGCCGAAGTGGAACCGGGTGGCGTCGGCCACCTCGAAGGAGATCACATCGTCCACCTCCGCCAGCCGGGCGTTGTGCCGGGCCAGCTCGATGGCCTCGGGGTCGATGTCGCCCCCCCAGATCTCATACCGGCCGCTGAACTCCTTGTCCATGGCCTCATCTGCGGCGTTCATCCACGCTTTGTTGTCCAGCCACGTCCACTTTTGGGCGGAAAAGCTCCGGTTCAGCCCCGGGGCCCGGTTTTTGGCAATCAGCGCCCCCTCGATGGGGATGGTGCCGCTGCCGCAGAAGGGGTCGCACAGGGGATCCCGGCCCCGGTAGCGGGACAGCATTACCATGGCCGCCGCCAGAGTCTCCCGCAGGGGGGCCGCCACCCCCTGGGCCCGGTAGCCCCGCTTGTGCAGCCCCGCCCCGCTGGTGTCCAGCATCAGGGTGGCCACATCCTTCATAATGGAAAACTGGATCTGATACACCGCCCCCGTCTCCGGCAGGGTGTTCAGTCCATACGCTCTGCCCAGCCGCTGGGCCGCCGCCTTCTTGATCAGGGCCTGACAGGTGGGCACCGAGTGCAGGTCGGAGTTCAGGCAGTGGCCCTTGACGGGGAACTGCCCCTCCCGGGGGATGAACCGCTCCCAGGGCAGGGCCTTGGTCCCCTCGAACAGTCTGTCAATGGCATCGCTGCCCCCCACGGGGAAGCTGCCCAGCACCAGCAGCACCCGCTCCCCGGTGCGCAGGCCCAGGTTCAGCCGGGCCAGGTCGTCCCCGCTCCCCCGGCACAGCACCCGGCCGTTCTCCGCCTGGACCTGCTCCAGCCCCAGGCGGCGCATCTCGTCGGCGCACAGCCCCTCCAGGCCGAACAGCGTGGGCACCGCAAACTGCAGATCTTCCATGGATATATCCTCCCGCGGCCCCGGGTCGCCCCCTCCGGGCAGGCGCCCGGGCCGCTTCTTATCATTTCCTTTATAGTATACCGGATTTTTTCGCTCCGCGCAAGAAGGCAGCGGTAATTGGTCGCTTTTTGTTCCTCCCCGGTCGTTTCCCGGGTCTGCGCTGTTCAGCAGCCTTAAACAAATTTTAATCTTTTCCGCTGGTATTTTTTCCTGGTCTATGCTATCCTTATAAGTAAGAAGCGCCGGCGCGCTCCGGCGGGAAAGGAGTTTCTATGCTGCCAAGTGCTTTTTGGCTTCTTGCCCTGATCTTGTTTTCGGTCATAGAGGGCGTCACCGTGGGGCTGACCTCCATCTGGTTCGCCGCCGGTGCTCTGGGGGCACTGATCGCCGCCATGCTGGGGGCGCACATCTTCCTGCAGATCCTAATCTTCCTGGCGCTGTCCGCCCTGGCGCTGGCGCTGGTGCGGCCCATCGCCGTGCGGCTGCTCAAGCCCAGGCACGACCCCACCAACGCCGACCGGGTCATCGGCCAGACCGCCCTGGTCACCGAGGACATCGACAACGTAGAGGGGAAGGGCCTTGTGGTCATCTCCGGCCAGGTCTGGTCGGCCCGCAGCGAGCACGGCGTATCCATCCCCGCCGGCACCCAGGTGCGCGTGCTGCGCATCGAAGGCGTAAAGGTCTATGTAGAAGCCCTGTGACCGTTCAGATCCGACCCAAGTGCAACAGAGAAGGAGGAACTTTTTATGCCGTTTTATAACATTTTCGGATTTCTTGTCCCCGTGATCCTTATCATCCTGGTGCTGGCCCTGCTGGCGGCCAACATCCGCATCGTCCCCCAGTCCCGCGCCTTTGTGGTGGAGCGCCTGGGCGCCTTCCAGGGCGTGTGGGGCGTGGGTCTGCACTTCAAGATCCCCTTTATCGAGCGCATCGCCAAGAACGTGTCCCTGAAGGAGCAGGTGGTGGACTTCCCGCCCCAGCCTGTGATCACCAAGGATAACGTCACCATGCAGATCGACACCGTGATCTACTTCCAGATCACCGACCCCAAGCTGTACACCTACGGCGTGGAGCACCCCATGAGCGCCATCGAGAACCTGACCGCCACCACCCTGCGCAACATCATCGGCGAGCTGGAGCTGGACCAGTCCCTCACCAGCCGCGACCACATCAACAGCCAGATGCGGGCCATCCTGGACGAGGCCACCGACAACTGGGGCATCAAGGTCAACCGGGTGGAGCTGAAGAACATCATGCCTCCCCGTGACATCCAGGAGTCCATGGAGAAGCAGATGCGGGCCGAGCGCGAGCGCCGCGAGGCCATCCTTCAGGCCGAGGGCCAGAAGCAGTCCCAGATCCTGGTGGCCGAGGGCGAGAAGCAGTCCGCCATCCTGCGGGCCGACGCCGCCAAGCAGGCCGCTATCCTCCAGGCCGAGGGCGCCAAGGAGGCCCGCATCCTGGAGGCCGAGGCCCAGGCTCAGGCCATCCTGAAGGTGCAGCAGGCCACCGCCGACGCCATCCGCCTGATCAACGAGGCCGACCCCAAGGAGGGCGTGCTGAAGATCAAGGCGCTGGAGGCCTTCCAGGCCGCCGCCAACGGCAAGGCCACCAAGATCATCATCCCCAGCGAGATCCAGGGCCTGGCCGGGCTGGCCGCCTCCGCCAAGACCATCCTGGATACCGAGGACCCCAAGGCCACTATGACCGTCACCAAGGTCAAGGAATAAAAGCCGTCAGCGCCGCCCCGGCTATAGCCGGGGCGGCGCTTTTTTGTCCAGAAATTTCTTTGTAAGCTTTGCAGTTGTCCTCACATACTGATCAGGAGCGATGTGATCTGAAAAGGGGGGCAGCGCGTGAAAAAGCATGGCTTTCGGGGAGTGGCCCCTATTTTACTTGCCCTGTGTCTCGCTCTGGCGCTGGGCGGGCCGGAGCAGGCTGTTCCCGCCCCCGTCTCCGGCACGATCCAGGTGCTCGACGACGGCGGCATCCCCCTGGTGGCCCTCACCTTTGACGACGGCCCCCGCTCCGTCACCACCGCCGATCTGCTGGACGGCCTTGCCCTGCGTGAGGCCCCGGCCACCTTCTTTCTCGTCGGCTCCTGCATCGAGGGCCGTGAGGAGCTGGTGCGGCGCATGGCGGACGAGGGGCACCAGATCGGGGTACACACCTATGACCACATCCGGGTGGCCGGACTGTCCCGGGGGGAGTTTGACCGGCAGATGGACAGCACCCGGGCCCTCCTGCTGGACATTTTGGGGCAGCGCTCCCTCTGGCTGCGCCCGCCCTACGGCATCGTGGACAGCGCCGTGTGCCGCTGGGCGGACTGCCCCCTGATCCTGTGGTCGGTGGACACGGAGGACTGGAAGGACAAGAACGTGTCCCGCATCGTCTCCTCCGTTCTGGAGCAGGTCAAGGACGGGGACATCATCCTGATGCACGACATCTACCCCACCTCGGTGCAGGCCGCCCTCCAGATTGTAGACGCCCTCCAGGCCCGGGGCTTCTGCTTCGTCACCGTGGAGCAGCTCATAGCCCTGCGGGGCAAGACGCCCCAGGCGGGGGCGCTGTATCTGTCCCTGCCGCCGGAAGAATGACCCTTGTCCTCCTCCCCGCCCTGTGATAAAATGGGGAAAACCATTATTTTCTCACGGAGGGCACACACATGAAAGCGTACAAGGGCGTCTGCTTCGACTTTGACTACACCCTGGGGGACTCCACCGCCTCCATCATCGAGGGGTTCCGCTACGGCCTGACCCAGATGGGCTGGCCCGAGCCCGACCCGGAGGCCGTCCGCGGCACCATCGGCTACCTGCTGGAGGACGCCTACACCATGCTCACCGGCGACGCCGACCCCGCCCACCGGGCCCAGTTCCGCCCCCTGTTCCTGTCCATCGCCAAGCCCCGGCAGAAGGAGGAGACGGTGCTGTTCGACGGCGCGGTGGAGCTGATCCGTGGCCTGCACGACCGGGGCGTCCAGACGAGCATCGTCAGCACCAAGAGCCGGGACACCATCGAGTATATCATGCACCGCTACGGCCTGTCCGACGCCCTGACCACCATCGTGGGCACCGAGGATGTAAAGAAGCCCAAGCCCGACCCCCAGGGGCTGAACATGGCCCTGTCCCGCATGGGGCTGGCCCCGGAGCAGGTGCTGTTCTGCGGCGACACCACCATCGACGCGGGCACCGCCAAAAACGCGGGCTGCGACTTCGCCGCGGTCCTGCTGGGGGTCACGCCGGAGGGGGACTTCAAGGACTGGCCCCACCGGTTCATCGCAAAGGATCTGCCCGCCCTGGACCGCTGGCTCCGGGATTGATATGAAAAAACTTCCCACCCGCGGTGCGGGTGGGAAGTTTTTTATGGGTCTTATCATCTGTGGTCCTCGGTCACCGCGCCGGAGCGGTAGGCCTCCAGCAGGCGGCACAGGTCGTCGGACTGGGCCTGCAGGGTGCGGCCGATGTCCGTCTGGGAGATGCGCATGCGGGAGCTGAGCCGCTCGAACACATCGGAGCTGTTGGCGATGTCGTGGTTGTTCTCGATGGCGTCCCGCCGGCCGGCGAAGGGCTGGTGAGAGACGATCCTGAAGCACCAGGAGTTGAAGATCAGGGTGTACCCGGCGATGCCGCTGGTAGGCTGATAGGCTTTACAGAAGCCGCCGTCGATCACGATCAGCTTGCCGCCGCCCTTGATGGGGCTCTCCCCCTTCTTGGCCTTGACGGGGATATGTCCGTTGATGATGTGGCAGTGGGGGCCCTCCAGGCCGAACTCACCCAGCAGCATGTCGCACACGGCGGGGTCCTGATACAGGGCGTAGTAGGCGTTCTTGGGCTCGGTCCAGGCGGACTCGTCCTTGATGAGCCGCCGCTCGAAGGTGGTCATGCGGTCCCGGCCGAAGATCGGGCTGTTCCGCCCGGCCCACAGCCACCACAAAAAGTCCATGCCGTTCTGCCGCTCGGGGGAGCCGGGGGCGTCGTAATAGGCCTTGCGGGCGGCCTTCTCCGCATAGTTCAGGAAGTCGCGGCCCGCCCGCTCCTTGCCGCCGATCGTAAAGCTCATCAGCTTGCCGTCCTCCGTCATGGGGATGCAGCCGTGGAACAGCAGGTTCCCGTTGTAGCACAGGTACATAGAGCCCTTGGAGTACAAAAAGCGCACATGCTTCTGCAGCTTCTCGCTGCGGCGGAAGGACGCGGTGAGCTGGTCGATGACCTGCTCCTCCTCCTCCGTCAGAGTATAGGGGTCCGCCGGATCCACCGTGGGGAAGTCGCAGTCCTCCAAGGGGTAGGTGACGCCGCCGATGGTGATGCAGCGGCCAGCATAGTCGATCTTGTCCAGCAGCAGCCGGTCCTCCATAGCGTACTCCGGGTGGCGGAGGATCTTCTGCCCCTCCAGCTTGAACAGGATCACAGTGATGGCCTTGTGCATCCGGGCGGACAGCAGCTGGTCCTTCTGGCTGACGTGCTCCTTGTCCTCCCCGGTGAGCTTGACGGCGAAGCGGTGGGTGTCGCAGTTCTGGTACACCTCGTTGGCGAAAATGGACAGGGGGCGCAGGGAGATGCCGTAGCCCGTCTCGATGACCTCCAGATTGTTGTAGTGGATGGAGTTGGACAGCACCGTGGCCACCAGGGTGCGGCTGCCGGAGGCGGCCCCCATCCACAGGATGTCGTGGTTGCCCCACTGGATGTCCACGCTGTGATAGTCCATCAGGGAGTCCAGGATGATGTCCGCCCGGGGGCCCCGGTCGAACAGGTCGCCCACGATGTGCATGTGGTCCACGGCCAGGCGCTTGATCACCTGGCACAGGGCGGTGATGAAGCTGGGGGCCCGGCCGATGGACAGGATGGTGGAGATGATGTTCTCGAAATACTCCTTCTTGTCCGTCTCCTCCCAGTGGGTGTGCAGCAGCTCGTCGATGATGTAGGCGTAATCCTTGGGCAGGGCCTTGCGCACCTTGGACCGGGTGTACTTGCTGGACACCAGGCGGCACACCTCGATCAGCCGGTGCAGGGTGATGCGGTACCACTCGTCGGGGTCGGGCTCCTGCCGGGCGATGAGCTCCAGCTTCTCCTGGGGGTAGTAGATCAGAGTGGCCAGTTGGTCCCGCTCCGTCTTGGGCATGGAGGAGGCGAACACATCGTCGATCTTCTCCTTGATGACCCCGGAGCAGGAGTTCAAAATATGCAGGAATGCCTCGTACTCCCCGTGTATGTCAGAGATGAAGTGCTCCGTGCCCTTGGGCAGGTTCAGGATGGCCTGAAGGTTGATGATCTCGGTGCTGGCGGCCTGTACGGTGGGATACTCCCGGGCCAGCAGCTTCAGATAGCGCAGCTCCTCGGCGGTAAAGGTCTGTTTGGGCATCATACATCCTCCTTTTCAGCGGTCGTGGGGCGTTACAGCTCCTCCAGGGTCTGGTCCAGCAGGCGGCGCAGGGACAGGGCGGTCTCCTTTGTCATCACGATGGACGCCACCTGGTGGGCGGCGGGGGTGGAGATATTCTCGATCCCCTTGGCGGTGGCGGTGATGGTCGTCTCCATATACTTATAGGAGGCGTCCAGGGTGATCTCCAGCAGCTCTCCGCTGCTGTTGGCCACCTTGCGCAGGCCAAAGGTATTGGCGTATTCCGGTCTCACAGTGTCCCTCCTCCGATCTCAAGGCTCTGCCCGTTGAGCACAGCGGACAGCAGTGTGTCGTTGGCGTCGTAATGCAGCTTCAGCGAGAAGAAGGGCACATCCTCCCTCTCGATGAGGGACAGGAAGATCTCGTCCCCCTTCCAGTGGGGCAGCTCCAGCATCCGCTTCCAGGCGATCCACTCCAGCACGCCCTCGTCGCACTCCTTCAGCTGCCCGGTAAACTCATCCGCAGTGAACAGGTGCATATATTCCGTCTCCCACCGGTCGGAGACAAAGGTGACGATGCCCCGGTACTGCCACCGGGTGACGGTCAGGCCGGTCTCCTCCCGGATCTCCCGCAGGGCGCAGTCCTCGGGGCTCTCCTTGTCCTCGAACTTGCCCCCTACGCCGATCCACTTGTCCTGATTCAGGTCGTTTTTCTTTTTGATCCGGTGCAGCAGCAGCACGTCCTGTCCCCGGCGGAGATAGCACAGCGTGGAATTGATCACAGTATCCCTCCTCTGCTGCGTCCAGTATACCACCCGGCAGCCGGCCGCGCAAGATTTCAGCGGATAAAAGGCCAGAAAACCCGATTTTCCCCGTCAAAACCGCAATTTGTCCCTTTTCCTCCGCCCTCTTGAAATCCCGCCGGGCCCCGGGTATAATGGGGGTCGCCCCCCTGCGGGAAAAAACGGAAAAGAGAGGTCGTTCCCCATGAAAAAGCTCCTGCGCCGCCTGCTGGCCCTGTCCATGGCGGCAGCCCTGACCGTGGGCATGTCCGCCGCGGTCTCCGCCTTCACCTACCCCAAGTCCTACTGGCCCCTGCATAACCAGTGGGAGAGCATCTCCTCCGGCAGCGACACCGCCGCCATCCTGACCAATGTGCAGAAGACCTACGACCTGCTGCGCCCCCTGGGCCTGAGCCAGGACGTGTGCTGGAATCTGGAGCCCAAGTGCGCCAAGGCCTCCTGGATCTGCGAGGTACAGGGCGACCTTAACGGGGCCGTGACCTGGCTGCAGCGGCAGCTGGAGCTGGCCCAGTGGCTGCACGACAACGGCTACGGCTATAACGACACCCTGCTGGACGGCAGTGCCCGCCTGACCTATCTCCAGGCGGCCCAGTCCCCCAAGCTGTACGCTTTGGGCAGCGCCGCCTCCTCCTACTCCTACGGCCCCAAGCAGGGCACCTGGCTGGGCAGCGCCCTGGGCCACGACCAGCCCGGCGAGTCCGCCGCCCTGATGTACGTCACCTTCAACGACGGCCACTCCATGGACTACTGGACGGGCTACTACAAGAACACCTCTGAAAACTTCCGCCGCGCCGTCAGCGGCGGCGTGCTGGAGGTGGCCTGGAACTTCTCCTCCGAGAACACCGCCGGCGCTCAGGCCGTCCTGTCCGCCGACAGCTACATCGCCGACAGCCTGCGCACCCTGGGCGGTCTGAACGCCACCGTGCTGCTGCGTCTGGGGGCGGAGATGAACAACTGGTCCGACTGTGACCCTGCCGTGTTCATCCAGGCCTTCCGCAAGGTGGCCGACGCCGCCCGCGCCTACGGGAACATCCAGATGGTGTTCTCCCCCAACGACATCAGCAACCGGAACGTGACCATCGATCAGTTCTACCCCGGCGACCAGTATGTGGACTGGGTGGGCATGTCCACCTATCACAAGAGCAACTACAACGACATGTACGGCAAGGCCCAGAGCTACGCCCTGTCCACCGCCGTGGGCAGCAACGCCTTCTACGGCACCGGCGTATACAGCTACGATCCCCTGGTGGTCATCAAGCCCATCGTGGAGCTGGCCAAGAGCCACAATAAGCCCGTGATGATCAGCGAGTGCGGCTTCGCCTATAAGGACAGCAGCACCGGCGCCGACCAGACCGCCTATGCCGCCGAGCAGCTGAACAAATTCTACTCCTATGTGAACATGGTCTACCCCCAGGTGAAGGCCGTGTTCTACTTCGACGTGACCCTGAACGGCGGGCGCTACTCCTACGCACTGAACGACAACTCCACCGTCCTGTCCGCCTACCGCACCGCCATCGCCAACAACGGCGGCTACCTCACCGACGGCACGGCCGACGCCGGAAACTGGCAGGAGCTGAGCGCCTATCAGCAGAAGGAGCCCGGCACCGTCAAGCTGGCCGCCTATGTCAGCTTCCCCGGGGTGAAGAACGCCAGCGTGCAGTACTATGTGGACGGCGCGCTGAAGGCCACCGTCACCCAGGCCCCCTATTACTATGAGCTGGACACCACTGCCCTGAGCGCCGGGGCCCACAAGGTCTACGCCGTGGCCTCCGGCGGCCAGTTCAAGCAGCAGACGGCCGCCTACACCCTCACCGTTCCCGTCGGGCCTCCCGCTCCCTCCGCCTGGGCCAAGGCCCTGCTGGAGGACGCGGACAGCAAGGGTCTGATCACCCAGCGCACCCGGGGCATCTACCAGGACCCCATCACCCGCCTGCAGTTTGCCGAGCTGGCGGTGAACATGATCGAAAAGGCCACCGGCAAGTCCATCGCCCCCGCCGAGAACACCTTCCGCGACACCAGCGACACCATGGCCCTGAAGGCGGTGGCCGCCGGGGTGGCCGCCGGCAAGGGAGAGGGCAGGTTCGCCCCCGACGCCGCCATCACCCGGCAGGAGATCTGCGTCATGCTCAACCGGGCCATCGAGTATGTGGACGGCGCCAAGGGCACCGACACCCTGACCGTGAAGAACACCACGGTGGACGCCCAGCGCTTTAACGACGCCGCGTCCATCGACAGCTGGGCGGTGCAGTCCGTGGCCCTGCTGACCAACAACGGCCTGATGGCCGGACAGGGCAGCGGCGTGGCCCCCAAGGCCAACACCACCGTGGAGCAGGCCATCGTCCTGATCCGCGCCCTGTACGATAAGTTCTGAATTACGCAGAAAAGCATCCCCGCGCCGTTGGCGCGGGGATGCTTTTGACTGTCAAAAAAGTAGCAGTACGTATAGATGCGGGAAGGAAGATAGTTACGAAAGAAACCCAGGAAGGGTGTCTTTCGTTTTTAATCATAAGATTTTGGAACTTTTCCAAAGTTTCAAAATCTTCTTCAGCTTGTCAAAAAGACTTTTTGACAAGCTGAAGCATCCCCGGCGCCGCTGGCGCCGGGGCTTCTTATTTTTTCTCTTTTACCGGGCGATCAGCCGCAGGTTTGCGTCGGTGGCGAAGCTATGGGCGGAGTACAGCACCAGCACCTGGTCGATGCCGTTCTCCTCCACATACTGGGAGATGGGGGTCAGGTTTTGCCTCAGGTCGAACAGGTGCACCTCGCTGTAGTCCTGGGCCAGGAAGGGGGCCAGGCTGTCGGAGTAGGAGTCCCGGATGACCAGCAGCTTTCCCTGCGTGCCGTTGGGGTTTTCAATAACGCACAGGGGCTGGTTGCCCCCCAGGAACATGGCGTACTTGTCCTTCACTTCCAGCTTTTCCCGCACATACAGCTGCCCCTCCACAGGCTTGCCGTCGGGATAGGCGGTGACCTGAAAGCCCAGCCCGTCAGACACCCAGGTGTAGATGCTGTCCGGCCTGACCCAGGTGGCCCCGGAGGAGGACCAGGTGGTGCCGAAGAACTGGTCGCTCTCCAGCTTCGGCTCGTTCTCCATAAGGGTGGAGGAGCCGTTCATGGCCTGGCTCAGGGCCAGATACCCCGTATAGGCCCCCATAGTGGTCCAGTGGTGGTCGGTGCGGTAAAAGCTGTCATCCCCCCACTGGGCGGCGTACAGGTCGATAAAGGCGATCCTGTCGGAGCACAGCCCCGCCGCGACGGCGCTGGCGGAGCCGTCGTCCCGCAGGGGCGCCCCCTCCGGCAGCAGGTCGGCGTACACATAGCTCTTGTCCGGCACCAGCGAGAAGTACACCGGCACGGACAGCTTATCCGCCATGGCGTTGATATGGCCCATGCGCTCCTCCAGATCGGCGGGAGCGGTGTACTGGGCGAACAGGGTCTCGCCGTCAGTGCCGAAGTAGACGCCGTTGTTCTCCTTCTTGCCCAGCAGGGTCTCGCACCGGGCCCGCAGGGTCACCCAGAAGTCCCGCCCGGCGATGTGGTCGGCGGTCCAGTCCTCCGCCTGGGACATGAATTTGCCGCTTTTGATGTTCTGCCAAGACAGGACGGGGGCGGACTGCAGATAGCGGTTCTCCTGAGGGGAGAAGCTCTGCTTGGGCAGGATCAGGCTGACCGCCGTGACCCCCGCCAGAAAGGCGCAGAACAGCGCCGTCAGAAACCGGGAAGATCTCTTATTCACCGTGCTCGCCTCCTCTCAGAACCGGAAATACAGGAAGGGGTTATAGGTGCTGGCCACCAGATAGGCGGTACACACCACCAGGCCCCCGGCCACCAATATGCCGGACAGGACCATCTTTTTCTTCTCCGGCAGGCGGCCATACACCGTCACGCCCACGGGGGTGGCGGCGACGCAGGCGATGATCAGGCTGGGCAGGTAGTTCATCAGGTAGTAGCCGAAGGCGCTGTTCACCACGGGCACGCCGCCCAGGCCGAACATGACCCGCAGATACTGCCCCAGCTGGCCGAAGTCCTCGATGGCGAAGATGGCCCAGGACACCACCACCAGAAACAGGGTATACACATGGGAAAAGACCCGGTGCCGCCCCAGCCAGTCCAGCAGGAAGCGCTTTTCCAGCACCAGCAGCACACCGAAGTACAGCCCCCAGATCAGATAGTTCCAGCTGGCCCCGTGCCAAAGGCCGGTGGCCCCCCAGACCAGCAGCAGGTTCACATACCGCCGGACAGGCCCCACCCGGCTGCCCCCCAGGGGAATATACAGGTACTCCTTGAACCAGGTGCCCAGGGAGATATGCCACCGCCGCCAGAACTCGGTGATGGAGCGGGAGACATAGGGGTGGTCGAAGTTGGGCAGGAACTCAAAACCCAGCATCCGGCCCAGGCCGATCGCCATGTCGGAGTAGCCGGAGAAATCGAAGTACAGGTGCAGGGAGAAGGCGGCGGCCCCCAGCCACGCCCCGGCCACGGACATGCCCCCCGTCCCGGCCAGGCTGGCGTCCCACAGCTGGCCCAGGTTGTTGGCGATGAGCAGCTTTTTGGCCATGCCCACCATGAAGATCTGCACGCCGGAGGCGAACTTCTCCGCGGAGCAGGTGCGCTGGTCGATCTGATCCCCCAGATCCTTATACTTGATGATGGGGCCGGCGATCAGCTGGGGGAACAGGGTGACGAAGGTGCCGAAGTTCAGGATCGACCGCTGGGCCCGGGCGTCCCCCCGGTACACGTCCACGGTGTAGCTCATGGTCTGGAAGGTGTAGAAGCTGATGCCGATGGGCAGATGGATGTTTCTCACCGGCATGAAGGTCAGCCCCATGGCCTGGAGGGAGGAGGCCAGGAAGTCCCAGTACTTGAAGTAGAACAGCAGGGCCAGGTTGAAGATCACCGAGGAGGCCACTGCCATCCGCGCGCCCCTGTCGTTCCCCTTCGCCTTGCACCGCTCTACCAGCAGGCCGTGGGTGTAGTCGATGGCGGTGGACAGGAACATGATGACGGTGTAGTTCTGCTCCCCCCAGTAGTAGAACACCAGAGAGGACACCAGCAGCACCCCGTTGCGCCACCGCCGGGGGACGACGTAGTAGACCGCCAGGGTGAACACAAGGAAGTAAAAGCAGAACAGCGGGGTGGAAAATACCATGGAGAGTCCTCCCAGTCAGGTTAAGTAAGCGGAACCGCGCCCTTAGAACAGCGCGTTGAAATCGGACACGATGCTGTCGCAGTCCTCGCACACCACCAGCATCACATAGTTGCCGTTGGACACCACGCGGGACTCATTCTCCCACATATCCGTGGGCTCGGGGTACCAGGCGCCGCCGGGGCGGGTGCCGTCCCCCACCATATAGCTGATCCGGGCCTGGAGCAAGCTCTTCACCGTGTCCACGTCCTTGGCGTCGGCCACCTCCACCAGCACCAGGTCGCCGATGGGAGCGGGGCTCATGGCGCACATATACACCAGCCGCTGGTTGGTGCTCACCTGCATCAGCTCGGGGTAGAAGGTCTCCTGCACGGTGGCGTCCACCAGCTCCAGGCGGCTCATGTCATACTTGCCGGCGATGGTGGAATAGAAGCCCGCCAGATCCACGCTCTTGGCGGCGGAGGTGCTGCCCCCCGCGGAGCCGTCGGGGGCGCTCTCCGTCCAGCGGCAGCGCACGATGCACTGGGCGGTCAGGTCGCCGCTGGCGGCGGTGATGGTGGCGGTGCCGGGGGCCACGGCGGTCACGGTGCCGTCCTGGGCCACAGTGGCCACGCTCTCGTCGCTGGAGGTGAACTGGATCTGCTCTCCGTCACCGCCGGAAACGGTCAGCTTCCAGCTGGCCCCGGCGGACTTCAGGGTGAAGTCGGTTTTGCTCAGGGTCAGGGCGGGCTTGCTGTCCGTC
>CAVJLQ010000171.1:0-10609 GCA_963650435.1 Alloprevotella sp.
GAGCGGTACTGCAGGGATATTCCCTTGACAGCTTACCAGCTGGCCGAGGCCTACTGGCCCGGCCCCAGGACCATGATCCTGCCCCGGAAGGACATGGTGCCCGACGCGGTGACCGCCGGGCTGGACACGGTGGGGATGCGCTGTCCGTCCCATCCCCTGTGTCACGAGCTCATCCGCCTGGCGGATGTGCCCATCGCGGCCCCTTCCGGCAACACCTCCGGCCGGCCCAGCCCCACTACGGCGGACCATATGCGGGAGGATATGGACGGCAAGATCGACGCCATCGTGGACGGAGGCCCCTGCTCCGTGGGGGTGGAGTCCACCATCATCGACCTGACCTGTACGCCGCCCCGCCTGCTGCGGCCGGGCGGGATCAGTCTGGAGCAGCTGCGGGCCGTGCTGGGCCAGGTGGACGTGGACCCGGCGGTGACCCGCCTGCTGGGGGCCGGGGAGAAGCCCAAGGCCCCGGGCATGAAGTACCGCCATTACGCCCCCAAGGCCCCGGTAACGGTGGTCTCCGGCGACCCCAAGACGGCGGCGGAGTATATCGCCGCCCACGCCGCGCCGCAGGACGGAGTGATCTGCTTTGACGAGTTCATGCCCCTGTTCACCAGCCGTACCGGGACGAGGCCCGTCATGGACCTGGGCCCCGCGGGGGACAAGGAGGAGCAGGCCCGGCACATCTTCGACGCCCTGCGTTCCTTTGACCACACCCAGGTGGCCGCCATCTGGGCCCAGTGCCCGGACACGGAGGGCATCGGTCTGGCCATCGCCAACCGCCTGAACAAGGCGGCGGGCTTTCAGATCATAAAAGTATAAGGCTGAACGGGAAGTGAGCTGCCATGATCGTCATCGGGATCACCGGCCCCACGGGGGCGGGGAAGACGACGGCCCTGCGTGAGCTGGAGAAGCTGGGGGGCTGCGTCCTGGATACAGACGCGTTATACCATGAATTACTAGACAGTAATACAGCTTTACAGCACGAACTGCGGGAGCGGTTCGGGGACATGACCGGCGAGGACGGCCGCTTTGACCGGAAGAAGCTGGGCAAGGTGGTCTTTCACAGCAAGGAGGCCCTGGAGGACCTGAACCGGATCGCCCACCGCCATGTGGTGGACGAGCTGCGCCGCCGGCTGGCCCGGGCGGAGCAGGAGGGATGCGCAGCGGCGGCCATCGACGGCTACGCCCTGTTTGAGAGCGGCTGTGACAAGCTGTGCGACACCACAGTGGCAGTTCTGGCTCCGGCGGAGATCCGGGTGCGCCGGATCATGGACCGGGAGGGCATTTCAGAGGACTACGCCCGCGCCCGGGTGGCCGCCCAGCGTGACGATGATTTCTACCGGCAGCGCTGCGGCCACATCCTGATGAACGACTGTGCCAGTCCGGAGGAATTCGGGCAAAGGGCCCGGGCGTTTTTCCAGTCTGTGATATGAGCGACTATATACGATATACGATTCAGGAATGGAAAGGAGCATATTTATGAGCGAGAACAAGGAACTGACCCGAGGGGAGCAGCTGCGCTGCAGCCTGACCTATGACAAGAAAAACGGCTATGACCGGGTGGGCGCTGCCGACCTGGAGGCCATGGAGACCTACTGCGTGGGCTATAAGCAGTTCCTGGACGCGGGCAAGACTGAGCGGGAGTGCGTGGACCGCACCATCTCTCTGGTCCAGGCCGCGGGCTTTAAGCCCTTTGTGCGGGGCATGGAGCTGAAGGCCGGGGACAAGGTATATCAGTCCAACCGGGGCAAGGCCATCATGCTGGCGGTGATCGGACGGAAGGGGCTGGAGCAGGGCGTCAATATCGCCGCGGCCCATATCGACTCCCCCCGCCTGGATCTGAAGCAGCTGCCCCTGTATGAGACAGACGATATGGCCTTCTTCAAGACCCACTACTACGGCGGTATCCGCAAGTACCAGTGGGTGACCATCCCTCTGGAACTCCACGGTGTGGTGGCTCTGAAGGGCGGCCAGACGGTGAAGGTATCCGTGGGCAACGGCCCGGAGGACCCCGTGTTCACCATCGACGACCTGCTGCCCCACCTGGGGGCGGAGCAGTCCAAGAAGCCCCTGGGTGAGGCCATCCCCGGCGAGAGCCTGAATATCCTGGTGGGCAGCCGCCCCCTGAAGGACGACGAGGGCAGCGACCGGGTAAAGCTGGCCATTCTGGAGCTGCTCAACCGCAAGTACGGCATTACGGAGGAGGACTTCATCTCCGCCGAGCTGTGCGCTGTGCCCAACTTCAAGGCCAGCGACGTGGGCTTTGACCGCTCCCTGATCGGCGCCTACGGCCACGACGACCGGGTGTGCGCCTACGCCGCCCTGGCCGCCCTGCTGCAAGTGGAGGCCCCCGGCCGCACCGCTATCTGCATGCTGGCGGACAAGGAGGAGATCGGCTCTGAGGGCGTGTCCGGCATGAAGAGCCAGGCCTTCGACACCTTTATGGCCGACCTGTGCTCCGCCCAGGGCGTGCTGCCCCGGGTGTGCTATGAGAACTCCTTCTGCCTGTCTACCGACGTGACCGCCGCCTACGACCCCAACTTTGCCGAGGTGTATGAGAAGCGCAACAGCGCCCTGATCAACTGCGGCGTGGGCCTGTGCAAGTACACCGGCGCCCGGGGCAAGGCCGGGGCGTCCGACGCCTCTGCCGAGCTGGTGGCCTATGTGCGCCGGGTGCTGGACAACGCGGGCGTCGTGTGGCAGATGGCGGAGCTGGGCCGGGTGGATGCCGGCGGCGGCGGCACGGTGGCCGCCTTTATGGCCGAGCGGAACATCGACACGCTGGACGCCGGCGTGCCTGTGCTGTCCATGCACTCCCCATTCGAGACGGTGGCGAAGCTGGACTGCTATATGAACTTTAAGGCCGCAAAGGCCATTTTCGAGGCGGAATGATCAAAAAAGGCTGCAGCGCTCTGTTTCCAACGGAATGGAGCGCTGCAGCTTTTCAGATCGGACTTGAAAAAATAAAAGTCTGTGATAAAATGGCGGAGAACTTGCAGAAGGAGGCGTTTTACACATGGCAGCTGATACGAATATCGACCTGCAAAAGCAGGTCATCTATTCCGTTTATGTAAGGAACCACACGCCGGAGGGCACTTTTCGGGCGGTGATCCCGGATCTGGACCGGATTCGGGCGCTGGGGACAGACATCATCTGGTTCCTGCCGATCCACCCCATCGGCGTAGAGGGGCATAAGGGCAGTCTGGGCTGCCCCTACGCCAACCGGGACTACCGCGCGGTCGATCCCGCCTATGGCACCATGGAGGACTTCAAGGCACTGGTGGATGAGATCCACGAGCGGGGGATGCGGTGCATCATCGACGTGGTGTACAACCACACCTCGCCGGATTCGGTGCTGTTCCATGAGCATCCGGAGTTCTTTTACCGCGGGCCCGACGGAAAGCCCGGCAACAAGATGGGGGACTGGTCGGACGTCATCGACCTGGACTACCGCTGCCGCGCCCTGTGGGACTACCAGATCCAGTCCCTGTGCCAGTGGGCGGAGATCGTGGACGGCTTCCGGTGTGATGTGGCCTCTTTTGTCCCCCTGGAGTTCTGGCTGAAGGCCCGGCAGGAGGTGGCCAAGGTGCGGCCGGACTGCATCTGGCTGGCGGAGACGGTGCACCAGAGCTTCGGCTGCATGGCCCGGCGGGCGGGCGTCTACTCCATGCTGGACTACGACGCCTATCAGGCCTTCGATATGGAGTATGAGTACGACATCCGGGAGGTGTTTGACAAGTACCTGACGGGAAAGGCATCTCTGGAACACTACCTGGATATGCTCAACTTCCAGGAGGCGATCTATCCCGCCAACTACAACAAGCTGCGCTTTCTGGAGAACCACGACCAGCCCCGGATCGCGTCTTTCGTTCCCCGGGAGACCGTTCTGATCAACTACACCGCTTTCCTGTATTTCCTGAAGGGGACGACCCTGATCTATGCGGGGCAGGAGTTTGAAAACGACCATTTGCCCAGCCTGTTCGAGAAGGAGCCTATCGATCGGAACACCGGGAAGGATCTGTCCACGCTGATGGCCCGCCTGCGCCAGATCAAGGGGATGTTCGGGGGAGAAGACTGGTTCCGGGCCGAGGGAGACAGCGAGCGGGACATCGCCGTGCTCCGGCGGGGCAGCGGGGAGCACCAGTTCCTGGGCGTGTTCAGCCTGAAGTCCAACCGGGGAGAGGTGACCGTCGGCCTGGCTGACGGCAGCTATGAGGACCTGATCGACGGAGAGATGGTAGAGGTCCGAAACGGGAAGCTCCGCTGTGAGGGGAAACCGATCATCATCAAGGTATAAAATAAGCCGCCTGTGCTTGGCACAGGCGGCTGTTTTGCTTCAAAAGCCTCCCAGCTGACGCAGGATGGCGCCGGCCATGATCAGTCCGGCGGCGCCGGGGACGAAGGAGATGGAGCCAGGAGTGGCCCGGCGGGCGGTGGAGCCGGGGCGGATGCTGTCCACGGGGGTCTCGGTCTGAATGGGGGCCATGGGCGTGCGGGGCTCCTCCGGTGACCAGACCACCTTCAAATGGTCGATGCCCCGCCGGCGCAGCTCCTTACGCATGACCCGGGCCAGGGGGCAGTTCTCCGTCTTGCTGATGTCCGATACCCGCAGAAGGGTGGGGTCCAGCTTGTTGCCAGTGCCCATGGCGCTGATGATGGGCACATCCAGCCGGGTACAGCGCTGCACCAGCTCCAGCTTGGCGGCCACAGTGTCGATGCAGTCGGCCACATAGTCGTACTGGGACAGATCCACCTGATCGGCGTTCTCCGGCAGGTAGAACATGCGCACGGCCTGCACATCGCAGTCGGGGGCGATGTCCCGCACCCGCCGGGCCAGCACCTCCGCCTTGGGCTGGCCCACGGTGGAGTGGAGGGCGGCGATCTGCCGGTTCAGGTTGCTGAAGGAGACGGTATCGTCGTCGTAGAGGTGGAGGGCGCCTACGCCCGCCCGGGCCAGGGCCTCCACGCAGAAGCCGCCCACGCCGCCCACGCCGAACACGGCTACCTTGGCGCCGTGCAGTCGGGCCAGGGCCTCGCCGCCCACCAGCATTTCTGTGCGGATGAATTGATCGGACATATGAGATCACGTCTCCCTTGAGGACAGTTTTTATAAGTATACCACACAAGTAGGAAAAAGAAAAGCCCCGCCGGAGCCCGGCGGGGCAGGGAAGTTGATGATGTGAGACTGGTCGATAGATTCTTTCGCCGAGCTGAGCTTACTTGTGCTCGATATACCCCTCGGCGCACAGCAGCTCGGCCAGCAGCACGGCGCCGCCGGCGGCCCCCCGCAGAGTGTTGTGGGACAGACCGACGAACTTGTAGTCGTACTGGGTGTCGGGGCGCAGACGGCCCAGAGAGATGGCCATGCCGCCCTCCAGTTCCCGGTCCAGCTTGGCCTGGGGACGGTCGTTCTCCTCAAAGTAGTGCAGGAACTGCTTGGGGGCGGAGGGGAGCTCCAGCTCCTGGGCGCGGCCCTTGAAGGCGGCCCAGTCGGCCTTGATCTGCTCGATGGAGGGCTTGTCCTTCAGCGTCAGGAACACGGCGGCGGTGTGGCCGTTGGAGACGGGGACGCGCAGGCACTGGGCGGTGATCAGGGGAGCCTTGGCGGTGACGATCTTGCCGTCCTCCACGGTGCCCCAGATCTTCAGGGGCTCCTTCTCGCTCTTCTCCTCCTCGCCGCCGATGTAGGGGATGACATTGTCCACCATCTCGGGCCAGGTCTGGAAGGTCTTGCCCGCGCCGGAAATGGCCTGATAGGTGCACACCAGAGCCTTCTCCAGGCCGTACTTCCGCAGGGCGTGCATGGCGGGGGCATAGGACTGGATAGAGCAGTTGGACTTGACGGCGATGAAGCCCCGCTTGGTGCCCAGGCGCTTGCGCTGGGCGGGGATGACGGCCAGATGCTCGGGGTTCATCTCGGGCACCACCATGGGCACGTCCTCGGTCCAGCGGTTGGCGGAGTTGTTGGAGACAACGGGGCACTCGGCCTTGGCGTAGGACTCCTCCAGGGCCTTGGTGGCCTCTTTGTCCATGTCTACCGCGCAGAACACGAAGTCTACCAGGGCGGCGATCTTCTCCACATCGGCCTGGGCATCCATGACCACGATGTTTTTGGCCTGCTCGGGGATGGGCACATCCATGGCCCAGCGCTTGCCGGCGGCCTCTTCATAGGTCTTGCCGGCGGAGCGGCTGGAGGCCGCGATCACGGTCAGCTGGAACCAGGGGTGGTCAGCCAGGAGGGTGACGAAGCGCTGGCCCACCATGCCGGTGCCGCCGATCACGCCTACTTTATATTTTTCCATATTACACATTCCTTTCTGGACCGCCGGGCGGCGGTTTGATCTGTGACGAAAAAGGGAAAACAGTGTTGCCAAGGGGGCCCTTTGCCGGTATAATGATAGGGTATGGCCGACAGCAGGGCGACTTTAGCGCGCAAAACTGAAGTTGGTATCATGATAGCACGCGGACCCACCCCTGTCAATTCCATGGATATGACGCATTTTTAGAAATGGAGCACCCCATGAAGAGAAAAATAATACAATTCGCCGCTTTTATCCTGATCCTTGCGCTGGCGCTGCCCGGGGACGCCTGCGCCGCCCCCGGCGGGGAGCAGGAGATGGTGCGGGTGGGCCTGTTTTTCGGCAGCACCGCCATGGTGGGCAGCAATTTGCAGAACAACACCGGGTATGGGGCCGGCTATCGTTTCGGCTATTATGACGGTGATCTGGACTTTGTAGAGGCGGCCCGTACCGGCGAGAAGACCACCGAGGTCACGGTGCTGAAGGCCCAGAACGTTTGGTATTACTACGACCGGTCCACCGGGGCCTATGTGTACGAGACCTCTGACAACGGCGGCACGGCCATCGGCTGCTACCATATCCGGCTGCCCGGAGCATATGACGACTTTGACGGGGCCAGCGCTGCGGCGGCGGAGGCCGGCGGCTTTGTGGCCTGGATCGACGGGGAATATCAGGTGCGTTACGGCGCCTATGTGTCTAAGGAGAAGGCTCAGGAGGCTCTTGACAGCCTGGGGGAGGGCACCATCGTAGGTACTAGCTCCTATGCTGTCACTGTGATCGCCACGGGCACCAGCACAGTGCTGTATCAGCACGACGGGGGGGCGGAGCGCCCCCTGGGGATATTGCCCGACGTGACCGGGGCCGAGACGGTGCGTACCTGGTGCAAGGGGTACAAATACGGCGGCGGCTTCCGCTACGAGCGCATCGACGGCGGCGACCTGACCGTGGTCAATGTGTTGGATCTGGAAAGCTACATCAAGGGGGTCATCCCCTATGAGATGAACAATGCCTGGCCCCTGGAGGCCCTGAAGACCCAGGCGGTGTGCGCCCGCAGCTATGCAAAGGTGAACATCGGCGAGAGCAAGCACCGGGCCTATCACATCGACGTGTGCGCCACGGCCTGCTGTCAGGCGTACCACGGCGTGGGCACCAACCGGGAGAGCTATCAGGCCAATGGAGTCACCGACTGTGCGGTGGAGGAGACCGCAGGCATGTATGCCCTGTACAACGGGCAGCCCATCCCGGCCTACTACTCCTCCAGCCACGGCGGGGCCAGCGAGAGCATCTACAATGTCTGGGGCAGTGCCCTGTCCAAGACGCCCTACCTCTGCGGAGTGATCGATCCATACGAGAGCGGGGCCGACAGCATCAACGCCAACTCCAGCTGGACGGTGAAGTATACCGCGGCGGAGCTGACCTCACGCCTGCAGTCCAAGGGCTTCGGCACCGGGACCTCAGTGGACCACCTGGAGCTGGAGTATTCCGACCTGGGCAATGTGATCCGCGTGGTGGTGCACTGGAAGAATGGCAACAAGAACACCATCAAGGCCAGCGGCGGCACCAACGGCATCCGGAACGTGTTCAACCTGAAGTCTATCCATTTCACCGTGAACGGAGCGTCTCCCTCTGACGGTGAGGGATCCGGCGGCCTGACCATCAATGGCAGTGAGGCGCTGAGCAGTCTGGACGGGCTGTATGTGATCTCCGGCAGCGGCGCGGTGAGCGCGCTGGATGGAAGCCCCTATACGATTTCCGGCAGCGGTACGGTGGCCGAAGCATCCGTGGGCGGCGGGGGAGAGAGCGGCGGAAAGGGCGGTACGGTGAGCGTGTCCGGCAGCAGCTATACCATCACCGGCGGCGGCTGGGGCCACCAGCTGGGCATGAGCCAGTACGGCGCTTACGCCATGGCCCAGAAGGGCTTTACTTACGATGAGATTGTGGAGTTCTATTACCCCGGCGTATCCGTGGGACAGATCTCCCAATAACAAGAACTGATCCCGGGGAACCGCGCACTGTGCGGCGTAACGGGAGCGGAAGAGCATAAAGAGGGCATGATGTTTGAAAACTTCTGATTTTGACTTTTATCTGCCGGAGGAGCTGATCGCCCAGCATCCGCTGGAAAAGCGGGACTCCTCCCGCCTGTTGACACTGGACAAGGATACCGGGGCCATTGGACACCATCATTTTTACGAGCTGCCTCAGTTCCTGCGCCCCGGGGACTGCCTGGTGCTGAACAACTCCCGGGTGCTGCCCGCCCGGCTGCTCGGACACCGGCTGCCCGGCGGCGGCGTGTGTGAGGTGCTGCTGCTCACCGACAAGGGGGACAGCGTGTGGGAGTGTCTGGTGCGGCCCGGGCGCAAGATGCGCACAGGGGCCCGGCTGTCCTTCGGCGAGGGCGAGCTGACCGCCACCGTAGAGGCGGAGATCGAGGACGGCAAGCGGCTGGTGCGCTTCCACCATGAGGGTATCTTCCTGGAGGTGCTGGAGCGTCTGGGCAAGATGCCCCTGCCGCCCTATATCAAGGAGGAGCTGGAGGACCAGGAGCGCTACCAGACGGTGTACTCCAAGGTGAACGGATCTGCCGCTGCCCCCACCGCCGGCCTGCATTTTACCCCGGAGCTGCTGGAGCAGATCAGAGATATGGGTGTAAAGGTCTGTTACGTTACCCTCCATGTGGGACTAGGGACTTTCCGTCCGGTAAAGGCGGAGGACATCGCCGACCACGAGATGCACTCCGAGTTCTGCATGATCAGCCAAGAGACGGCGGATGTCATCAACGAGACGAAGAAAAACGGCGGCCGGGTGGTGTGTGTGGGCACCACCTCCTGCCGCACCATCGAGAGCTTTGCGGCGGAGGACGGCACCATGACGGAGCGCTCCGGCTGGACCAATATCTTTATCTATCCCGGATACCGCTTCAAGGTGCTGGACGCTCTGGTGACCAATTTCCACCTGCCCCAGTCCACTCTGATCATGCTGGTGTCCGCCCTGGCGGGGCGGGAGCACGTTCTCGCCGCCTATCAGGAAGCCGTGAGGGAGAAATACCGCTTCTTCAGCTTTGGCGATGCGATGTTTATTGGAGATATGATGCTTGAAAATGGAGAAAAGGGCGAAAAGCCCCCCAATAGGGAGCTTCAGTAAAACGGGCTCGATCAATGTGAATAGCCCTTCGTCAAAGACCAGATCAGCTCTCCTCCGCTTTTGGCAAGTCTTCAGCGGGGGCGCATCAAAGAGAAAGTCCGACCAGGCATAAGCCCGGTCGGACTTTTTGTTCCGTCGTACAGATGGGGATGCGGCTCAATAGCCGCGGTACGCCCTGTGGTCGGCCTGGATGGCGCGCAGCGTTTCCGGATCGCCGTACAGGTCCGCGGTCAGCGCCGCCAGCACCGATGCGGCATTGATGATCGCCTGATGGGTCTCCGGTGTGGGCATCGCCTGGGCGAACTCCTTCGTGTGGCAGGTATACGGCTTGCCGATGCTCATGATCGGGTGGAACGCGGGGCAGTGATAGTCCGCGTTCCCGATGTCCGAGGAGCCGGTCATGCCGATCTCGTCGACGTAGTCCAGCCCCAGCTCACGGAAGCATTGCTCCACGGCCTCTTTCTCCAGCTTGCTGACATACAGCTCGTGGAACGGCTTGCAGAGGGGGAAGATCTCCGCCTCGGTCTGGGTGGCCAGGGCTGCGGCGCGGGCGCAGTCCTTCACCCACGCTGTGATGTCGTCGAGGTCCTTCCGGCGCGGCGCGCGCGTGAGGAACTCCACCTCGGCCAGCTCCGGCACGATGTTGGAGGCCGCGCCGCCGTTTTTGATGATCCCGTGGATCCGCGCGTCCGGAATGATGTGCTGGCGCATGGCGTCCGTTGCGTCGAGAAACAGCCGCGCGGCATTGAGCGCGTTGCGGCCGCTCCACGGCTCGCCGGCCGCGTGCGCCGGCCGGCCGTGCCATTTCACGCCGATGCCGTCCAGGGCGATGAACTGGACCGCCGCCGTCGTTTCCGGCCCCATGTGGACCATCGCCACAAAATCGTAGCCGTCAAAGATCCCCTGGTCTGCCATTTCGGCTTTGGCGCCGCTGTATTCCTCGTCGGGCGTGCCGATGATGTCGACGCCAAAGGGGTATTCATCCACCAGCGACTGGAACGCCAGGGCCGCCAGAGCGCTGCTGCTCCCGCTGGCGCAGTGCCCGCAGGCGTGTCCCAGGCCGCGCAGCGCGTCATACTCCGCCAGAAGCGCCATGCGCTGCTTCCGCTCCGGCGCGATTCGCCCGCGGAAGGCCGTCTCATAGCCCGCGAACGGATATTCGACCTCGA
>CAVJLQ010000171.1:10619-12464 GCA_963650435.1 Alloprevotella sp.
CCTCGATGCCGTGCTCTCGAAGGAGGGCGACGATCGCCGCTGAGCTTTTATATTCCTGCAGCCCGAGCTCCGGCTCATGGGCCATCGCGTCGCTGAGCGCAAAGGCCAGAGGCGCAAACTCCTCGATCTTCGCGCACAGCTTTTCTCTCAGATCATTCATATTTTTTCTCCTGTTTTCCGCACCAAGATAAAGTGGGGGCGATCAGGCGCCGAAGCCGGAAGCCCGGCTGAAGCGGGCTCCCGACTCGGGCGCGCTCTTATGGACGTTTGGGATCAGACGTAGTTGATCACCGTCGCCAGAATGGCGAAGAACGACTGCATGGCGAAAAGGATGCCAAAGACCGGCAGGAAGAACTTATACCACTTGCCCAGAGGGATCTTCGCGATGCCCATGGCGATCGCGCAGGAGGCGGTGGGCCAGAGCATATTGCTGTAACCGTCGCCGAACTGATAGACGAGCACAGCGGTCTGACGGCTCAGGCCGGTCAGGTCGGCAAGGGGAACGATGATCGGCATGATCGCCGTGGCCTGGCCGCTGCCGGAGGGGATGAAGAAGTTCAGGAAATTCTGGAAGATCAGCATCATTTCGGCGGTCGCCCACTGGGGCAGACCGTTCATCAGGCTGGCGCAGGCGTAGACCACCGTGTCGATGATCAGGCCGGACTTCATGATGACCAGGATCGTGCGGGACAGGCCGATGACCACGACCGCGCCCATCATCTGGGAGAAAGAGGTCGAAAGGTCGTTGCAGATGTCTTCGGCGCTGCGCTTGTCGATCACAGACGTCAGGATACCGCCGATGAGGAACACGGCGCTCATCTCGTTGAGGTACCAGCCGAAATTCAGAGAACCGAACACGATCATAACGATCGCAAGGGCCATGCCGGCGACGATGACCTTCTGCTTGCCGGTAAAGGTGCCGTCCCCCTGAGTCTCGATCTGGAAGCCGGAGAAATCTAGGCCGTAGACCACGCTCTTGGTGGGGTCCTTTTTGACCTTGCTGGCGTAGCGGAGGGTGACGAACATCCATGTGCCCACAAACACCACGAATACGATGCAGCGGTAGACCATGCCGGAGAACAGCGGAAGCTCCGCGATAGACTGAGCGATACCCACCGTGAACGGGTTCGTGGTCGCGGAGGCAAAGCCCACCGTCACTGCGCCGTAGCACATGCACACGCCGACGATCGCGTCATAGCCGAAGGCGATGGCGACGGCGATGAAGATCGGAAGAAGGCCCCAGACCGTGTCCAGCTCGCCGTAGGTCGAGCCGGCCAGCGCCCACAGCAGAATGGAGATGGGGACAAAGAGCTTGGCACTCTTCTCCTTCTTGGAGATCAGCTTGCTGATGAGCGCATTGAGGGCGCCGGTCTGCATGATGGAATAGATCCAGAAGTAGCCGAAGAGGATGAGGAAGCTGACCTGCCCGCCGTCCACAAAGCCCTGGGCGACGGCGACGAACATGCGGAACAGCGAGACAGGGCTCTGGTCAACGCGGGTGTAGCTGGACGCGTCAACGACCGTTGTGCCCGCCTCGTTGACCGTATACTGATACTGGCCCGCCGGGACGACGTAGGTGGCGACGGTCACGACCACGATCAGAATGAACAGGAGGAGCTTGCTGCTGGGGAAGGAGAACTTTTTCTTGGTGAGGGAAGTCGACATACAGGGATCCTTCTTTCGTTTGAGATAAGGGCTGGTTTACACAGCGTCTATACGGAGGTATCGCCGGCCGCGGGAAGGCGACGCGGTCAGAAACGCAGAGACATACAGCTCAGGCCGCCGTCCAGCTTGCGGAACTCGGAGGTGTCGCAGAGGATCACGTGGTAGCCTGCCTCCTCCACC
>CAVJLQ010000171.1:12474-18271 GCA_963650435.1 Alloprevotella sp.
GGATGAGAATCTTGTTGTACTTTTCAAACTCCGGCTTGGTGACAAACTCACCGGAGACCAGCATGTTGTTGTTTTCGATGTAGTTGACGCCCGTCTTGAGGTGCAGCACCTCTTCCAGGGTGACCTCGGAGCAGGTCATGCCGTATTGGGCAAGGATCGCGGCGAACTGGCGGATGCCCTCTTCGTTCGTGCGCGCGGAGCGGCCCACATAGAAGTGGTCGCCCACCATCATCACGTCGCCGCCCTCCAGGCAGCCCTCACCGGTGATGAAGTGGATCTTGTCCTCGGGGTAGAACTTCTGGATGGCGGACAGGATCTCGTTTTTCTCGCCGTTGCGGGAGGCGGCGCCGGGGTTGGTGATGATCGCGCAGCTCTTGGTCACCACCGCGGGATCCTCCACGAATACGGAGTCGGGGTATTCCTCCAGCGGCGGGAGCACCTCCACCTGTACGCCGCACTGCTTGAGACACTCGATGTAGTGCTCGTGCTGCTTACAGGCCAACTCGTAGTCCGGCTTGCCGGGGTAGAGACCGCTGGTGATACCGCTCACTAACGCCTTGCAGGGCTTTCTGACAATACAATTGTGAAACATGATGGTTCCTCCTATATATTCATTTCATTTATATTTTTTCATCTATAGTGTATATAATATAGATTTATACAGATTTGTCAATCCATATATTGTGGCAAAACAAGGTTTTTCGACTTCTTCATTTCATGCTATATGTATAAAAATACGCCATCGGCCTTGTAAGGCAGCGGCGGAGGAGGAGAGATCGGGACGCCAGCGCCACGGCTTTTTCTTCGGGAAACACATTGACACGGGCGGTCACTATGTTATAATTACGCTCACAGTTAAAACGGCGGAGGGCGGTCGGCCCGCGTCTGCGCCGGCAGTGCGGTGCTCAGTTCCTGAGTACAAAAAGGAGTTATTTCTGTGTTTGAAGTATTGAAGACCCAGGGCAGGGCCCGCCGGGGCGTCTTTACCTGTCCCCACGGCACGGTGCAGACCCCTGTGTTTATGAATGTGGGCACCCAGGGGGCCATCAAGGGCGCTGTGTCTGCCCTTGACCTGAAGGAGATCGGCTGCCAGGTGGAGCTGTCCAACACCTACCACCTGCATCTGCGTCCGGGGAACAAGGTGGTCAAGGAGATGGGCGGCCTGCACAAATTCATGGGGTGGGACGGCCCCATGCTCACCGACAGCGGCGGGTTCCAGGTGTTCTCCCTGTCCGGCCTGCGCAAGATCAGGGAGGAGGGGGTCACCTTTGCCTCCCACCTGGATGGACGGCGCATCTTTATGGGGCCGGAGGAGTCCATGCAGATCCAGTCTGACCTGGGCAGCGACATCGCCATGGCCTTTGATGAGTGCATCGAGAATCCCTCCCCCTATGACTATGTGAAGAACTCCTGCGACCGGACTTACCGCTGGCTGGAGCGGTGCGTGGCGGAGCACGAGCGGCTGAACGCCCTGCCCGACTGTGTCAACCCGGGGCAGATGCTCTTCGGCATCAACCAGGGGGGCACCTATCCCGACATCCGCATCGAGCATATGAAGAAGATCGCCCAGCTGGACTGCGACGGCTTTGCCATCGGCGGCCTGGCGGTGGGGGAGCCCACCCAGACCATGTATGACATCATCGACGCGGTAGAGCCCCATATGCCCAAGGACAAGCCCCGCTACCTAATGGGGGTGGGCACCCCCAGCAACATCATCGAGGGGGTGGCCCGGGGGGTGGACTTCTTCGACTGCGTCATGCCCGCCCGGAACGCCCGCCACGGTAAGCTGTACACCTGGGGCGGCACGATCAACATCAAGAACGAGAAGTATAAGACTGACCCCCGGCCCATCGACCCGGAGTGCCAGTGCCCCGCCTGCCGCTCCTTCTCCCGGGCCTATCTCCGGCACCTGCTGGCGGCGGGGGAGATGCTGGCCATGCGGCTGGCGGTGATGCACAACCTTTATTTTTACAATACTCTGATGCTGCGCATCCGCCAGTCCCTGGATGAGGGGACGTTCGATGCCTTCCGGGCCCGGTATTCCGGGGCGCTGGAGTGGCCCAGACAAGAAAACACCGCTGATTTCGGCGAAACCCCTTGCAAAGAGGGACAAGAACCGGTATAATGATAAAAGCGCGTTTGATTTTATAAACTGGAGGGAACCACCTTGAATTATCAGAGCTTAATTATGATCGTCCTGATGCTGGCCTTTATGTACTTTTTCCTGATCCGGCCGGAAAACAAGCGGAAAAAGAGCGAGCAGGAGATGAGGAACTCCCTGGCCGTGGGCGACAATATCACCACCATCGGCGGCATCACCGGCACGATCTGCGCGGTGAAGGAGAACACCATCGTCATCGAGAGCGGCGCCGACCGCGTGCGCATCGAGTTCCTGAAGTCCGCCATCTCCGGCAAGATCGACCCAGATACGGAGAAGAAGTGAGCTCCGGGCCAGTCCCATCCCTCTGCGTCAGCAGGGGCCATACATGAAAATCGCCCTCCCGGCATAGGATCGTTACAGATGATCCTGCGGGGAGGGTATTTTTATGGGCAAACGGGTGAAGCGGGGAGAAAAGCCTTCGAGCAAGGGGGCGGCTGTCGTTTTGCGGATCATGGTCGGGGGCGGAGCAGGAGCACTGGTCTGTGTGCTGCTCCTGCTGGCGTGCTCCGTGTGTATTTCGGCCGGCGCGGTGGGGGAACGCGCGATGGGGGCTGTCGTGCCGGTGTGCGCCCTGATGGGTGGGATCTGCGCCGGCCTGACCGCGGTGCGGGGGATGCCGGGGCAGCGGCTGCCTGTGGGGCTGTGCGCCGGGGCGGCCATGTTCCTGATTCTGCTGCTGGCGGGGCTGCTGATCTACGCGGATGCGTCGCTGGAAAATGGGGGGATAGGGCTGCTGCTGGCCTGCTGCTGCGGCGGGGCTCTGGCCGGTCTGCCGGGGCACCGGGGCGGAGGCGGACGGCGGCGCTGACAGACGCCGGACCTGCTGTGCAGGGTATACAGAACGTAATTATACAAAATGTAATATGCGGATGGGGCGTCGGTACGCCTGAGACCGCCATATCTTGGACGGCGGCAGGGGAGACGGGCCATATTTCGTGGAACGGACCGGCGATGGTCTGGGTGCGGTTGCTTTGATTTACATAATATCGTTGACATAAAGTATTGAGAGAATTGACGAAAATCAAAAAAATGGCCCCAAAGCCTTGATAAGTCTCAGGAAAATGGTATAGTTGACTTAAAGAGGCTTTTGGGCTGCCGGAAGTCTATTTTTTTGTCCCGTTACATAGGCTGTCTACCGGGAGGTGACAGCCATGGGCAAGCTGATAAAAAAGAGATCGGACGGGCTGTGGGGATGGCTGTGTCCCCTTGCTCTGGCGGCGGTGTTCCTGCTCGGGGGCCTGGCGGGCTGTCTCTACGCCGCCCGCCTGTCTGAGCCGGGAGAAGGGGCCGTCGCCTCCTATTTGGCGGACTATCTGCGTCTGCTGCAGACCGGGGAGCTGGCCCCGGAGCTGGGCCCGATCCTGCGCAGCCGTCTGCTGCTGTGGCTGGCGGTCACGGTGTGCGGCCTGACCGGTCTGGGCCTGGTGGGGGTGCCCGCTGTGTGCGGCGCACAGGGGTTTCTTCTCTGCTATGGCTGCGCCTGCTTTTGCAGAGCGGTCGGCGGCGGGGCCGCGGCTGCCGTGGTCCTTTTCGGGCTGCCCGCCCTGCTGTGGGCGCCCGTCATGCTTTGGCTGGGCTGCCAGAGCGTGGGCAGTGCGGCGGCTCTTCTGCGGCGCTGTGTGTTGGGAGGGGGCGGCGGAGAGGCCGTCTTTTCCCGGCTGTACTGGCTGCGGGTCCTTGTGGGCTGCGGCGTGCTGATCTTGTGTGCTCTGGTGGAGTACGCTGTGGTGCCCGGGCTGCTGGCCCATCTGGTGGGTTGGCTTTTGCGGTGAGCGCTGAAGCTGCGGGCCCGTGGTATTATTTCCAGCGATCTGTCTTGGGAGTTGTTTGTGTGTCTGACCTGATGTGTACCTTTGAGGACTATTTGAAAACTGAAAAACGCTCCTCGGCCAACACGGTCAGCTCCTATTTGCGGGACGCCACCCAGTTTGAAGCGGCCATGGCGCAGCAGGGACGGCGCATGGAGGAAGTGGAGACGGAGGACATCCAGGAGTATGTTCACGGCCTGATCCGCCGGGGCAAGTCCGCGGCCACTGTGACGCGCTCTGTGGCCTCGATCCGCTGCTTTTACCGCTGTCTGATGGAGATAGGCATATGCGACCGGGATCCCACGAAGGGGGTATCTCCGGTGAAGGTAGAGCGCAAGCTGCCTCAGGTCCTGACCAGCAAGGAGGTCGAGCTGTTCCTGGACCAGCCCGAGTGTACCGACCTGAAGGGCTATCGGGACCGGGCCATGCTGGAGCTGCTGTATGCCACGGGCATCCGGGTGAGTGAGCTGATCGACCTGAATGTGAGCGACCTGAATCTGCCGGGCGGCGTGCTGCACTGTGAGAGCAAGGGAAAAGCGAGGGTGATCCCCCTGTATCCGGCCGCCATCCGGGCGCTGACCGAGTATCTGAACACGGTGCGGCCCCAGCTGATCGACGACCCGGGGGAAGAGGCGCTTTTTGTGAATATGTCCGGGGAACGGATGAGCCGCCAGGGCTTTTGGAAGCTGATCAAGTTCTATCAGGAGAAGGCGGGGATACACAAGGATATCACGCCCCATACGCTGCGCCACTCCTTTGCGGCCCACCTGCTGGAAAACGGGGCCGATCTGCATTCCATTCAGGAGATGCTGGGGCATGCGGACATCTCATCCACACAGGTGTACTCCAAGCTGGTCAATCAGGAGCTGAAAAGCGTCTACCGCAAGGCACATCCGAGAGCGTAAAGCAAAAATACATTACATAAAAGCGGCTGCCGAGTTATTTCGGCAGCCGCTTTTTTGCGAGGGTGAATCGCGCTCGTTAAGCGCTATTGCTGTAAAGTGATAACACTTGATAATTGCTGGAAATAAAGAAGAAGACGAGTTACTCCCAACCCTTGCACACATCGATCCAGGCCGATGCGCGGGAATATTCCTCCAGTTCACCGCAGGTGAGCTCAATAGCGGAGTTGGAGCTGCCCGCGGCGGGGAACACGGTGTCGAACCGCTTTAACGAGACGTCCAGATAGGTCTTTACTCCGTCTGGGTTGGCAAAGGGGCAGACGCCGCCCACTGCGTGGCCGGTCAGCTGCGCGACCTGCTCCGGCGGCAGCATCTTTGCCTTTGTGTGGAAATAGCCCTTGTATTTTCCGTTGTCGATCTTGGCGTCACCGGCAGTGACGATGAGGATACAGCTGTCGTCCACCAAAAAGGACAGGGTCTTGGCAATGCGGGCGGGGATGACCCCCGCGGCCTGGGCCGCCAGTTCCACTGTGGCGCTGGAAACGGGGAATTCCAGGATGTCCTGCTCCCGTCCCAGGGGGCGGAAGTAGTCTCTCACGCGCTGGATCGACATGCTCAGTCCCCCTTTTTGGCCTCGGCCTTTGCCAAAAAGCGTTCCGCGGCGATGATAAAGCGCTCATGGGTCCCCTTGCCGATCAGGCCAGCCTCGTCATAGGCGGTTACATCCAGACAGATCTTGCGGCCGTCTACGGCGGTCACCTCGCTCTCAGCCCAGACCTTCAGGCCCACGGGGGTAGCGGACAGGTGGTCGATGGACAGGCGGGTGCCCACAGAGCTCTCGCCCTCATTCAAATAGGGCTGGAGCGAGGTCTGGGCGGCCTGCTCCATCAGGGCGGCCATCCAGGGGGTGGCGAAAACCGGCAGCG